>JAAUTJ010000559.1 GCA_012031475.1 Leptolyngbyaceae cyanobacterium SM1_3_5
GTTGGTGTGCGGGTGTCGGGATCGGCATTCAGTTTTGGTTGGGTGACTGGTAGCCTTAGATGCATTGAAGGCTGTGGATTCGATCGATTTCAGACTCGTCTTCGATCGCCCCCTTGCCGACACCGGACACCCCTAATCAAACCCAAGGTCCGTCCCCGTCCCCGCGTGAACACGAGCCAGCTTCTCATAGCGCTGAGCATGTTCGATCAAATCGGCGGCTTCGGCTTCGCTGACTTGGCGACGGACTTGAGCAGGAACGCCAACGACGAGCGATCGCGCTGGAACATCTTTCGTGACGACCGATCCGGCTCCGACAATGCTGCCCGCCCCGACCCGAACGCCGTCCAGAACGATCGCGCCGATGCCGATCAAGCAGCCCTGCTCGATGTGGGCGCTGTGAATAACGGCGCGATGGCCGATCGTGACGTTGGCTTCGAGAATCGTGGGTTTGCCCGGATCGCCGTGTAGAATTGCGCCGTCTTGGACGTTCGTACCCGCCCCGATCGCAATGCGTTCCACGTCGCCCCGCACGATCGCCCCGTACCAAATGCTGGCTCCAGTTGCGATTTCGACTTGTCCGATCACGGTGGCATTGGGGGCAACAAAAGCGGCTTGCGATCGATCAGGTGGCGGCCAAAAGTGAGGAGAAACGGTCAAATCAGAAGACATATTGGCACAAGTCATGCTTAGGAAAGGCGGATCGGGCTGAACTGCACCGCTATAATAAAATTCACACGTTGGTTTTAGGGAGACAACGCTGGCGCACGACATGATCAACCCAGCCCTACAGTATCCATTTTTGGCGCGGAGATTCAATGTCCCCACTGCCGTCAAACAATTCCCGCCTTGACGCTGACCGATACCTATCTCTGTCAGCGACACGGCGCGTTTGAAGCCGATCCCAAAACCTCAGAACTGATTCATCTGCAATCTGGGCGGCATTGGCGACAGTGGAACAACGAGTGGTATCGCCAGCACACGCATCCCGACGGCATTCGCTTTGAAATCCACGAAGCGCTCGATCGCCTCTACACGCAGGGCTATCGCGCCACCAAGGTGATCATCGCCCAGCGCTACAAAGAGCTAATCAGCACTTATCTAGAGCGCAGCACACCCTGGCGCGGTCAGGCCGATTCACCCCGTCCACGTTTGTACGGCCTGCCCGTCGAGTTCAGCCCTGATCCGGCTGCGGAACCCTGCTGGGAAGTGATCAATTTTGATTTGGAAAAAGAACCCGGTGCGCCCGTCCGCTATCCGTATTTCCGCTTGTTTGAGTAGTGGAATGACTATTCGCTTTGCTGCATCCCGAAAGGGGTAGCCATTTCCTGACGCTGGGCTGGCGTAAAAACCTCTCGCATCTCCAAAACTTGGCTGAATAAAATGTCAGAAAGCTGCTGCTTAAGGATTGCAACTTCGCTTTGCCTCTGGCGAATTACTTCAGGGGTAGCATTGCTAATTAGGAGCGTGGTGATTTCTCGATCGCCTTGCTGAACAGCTTGATTCAAAGCCGCAATTTGATCTCGATTGCGTACTTCGATCGCATTGAGACGATCGACCTGTTCGGGTGTTAGCTCAAACCGCTCAATCATCTCGTTCGCCTGCTGCTGCAACTCGGCGGGATCGGTCGGCGGTGTCGATGGTGCTACCGTCAATGGATTGATTGTTACCGTGTCCGTGACTGAGGAAATGACGAACACATAAGGCGGCAGTAGCGTCAAAAGCATAAAGCTCCACATATCTCAATAGCTCCCCGATCGATTCACGCTTCGACCGCCATCCTAACAGCCTTTTTTCTACAAAAAACGACCGCCCCTCCTTGACGCTAAGAAAGAGCGATCGCCTTCAATTCAATCAGCGAATTTGAATTAATTTGATTGATTTGAATCGGCTACTTCTGCGCCTGGAAACGCGCATTCAACGGTGACTTTGATGTTGCAGCCTGCGGTTCCCGTTGCAATGTAGGGAACGCCCGCCACGCCCGCTACGTTGACGCCAAACTCTAGCGTCACGGTTTTGACTTCGGCAACCGCCATTTTGCGAAAGGCGCTCAGCGTGTACATCGTGTAGAGGCGGATCGTACTCTCGATCGCCTGAAAGTTTTGCATCGCCTGCTGAGTCGATCGCGTCATCACGCCGCCTTTTGCACCGCCGCGCTGCACTTCGCCCGTTTCGCCTGCGCTATTGCCATTGGCAGGAGTGAGAACAGGCGCATCGATCGATTCGTTTGTCTCAATGTAGATGACCGTGTGTTCGTCAATTTGAATGGGTTGGAGTCTGCTCATAATGTAGATGCACCAGCGATCGAAACATTAGGCTGGTTCGTCTTTTGAGCGTACCTGTCCGCTTGCAAACTGTAACGAGGGTGACACCCCCAATTACGCCACACTTGCGATCGGAACTTTTGGGGTATGCTTTCGTCTTAACGCAAGTTCATTCACTGGAGTCAGGCGATGTCTCGGCATACAAAGACGGCTTTGCTGATGGCTTTGAGTTTGCTGGCAACGGGCATTTTACCGATCGCGGCAGTGGCAGTGGAGCCAATGCAGGTGGCGCAGCTATTTCCGCAGGAGCAAGTCGGCATTCGACCGGAACAGCGATCGCAGTTCGCTATGACGAGGCCGAGCGGATTATCGTCATGCCCGACGAAACCGCGCCGATTACGCTAATTGTGGCGCAGGATGTGCGATCGGCCAGCGGCACTGTGCTGATTCGATCGGGCAGCACGATCGCAGGCGAACTGCGCCCGGATGGAGGGGGAACCCGCTTTTTTGCTGAAACCTTGACGCCTGCGGGCAGTACGCGATCGATTCCGATTGATGCCACTTCCGGGCTGATTACTGAACGGGAAACGATCACCCGTGAAAGCGACCCTGATTTCTTGAGAGGCGCGGCGATCGGAGCGGCAGCAGGCGCAGTGATTGGCGAAATTTTTGGCAACATTGACCTGGGTGAAGTGCTGCTGGGCGCAGGCGTGGGAACGCTGGCTTCCGTGTTGCTGCGGGGTCGCGACGAAGTTGAGGTGGTTGTGGTGAATCCTGCCACTGATCTGACGCTGACCTTGCAATCGAATTTTGTATTGCGCTAAGGCAAAGGTTACGCTTTTTGAAGAAATCAGGGTGCGATCGCGCCTTCATTTTGCTGCGGCTGCATCAGCAAAAAGCCGAAGGTTGCCGGATCAAGCCGCGATTTTTTTGATTGATTTTCACAAGTGAAACGATGAGAAATAAAATTCATCGATCGCTTCTAGATTGCGGAAATCAAGATTCTGCAAGTGTAGTCATCTAACTAGTTTGCAACGCGATTCTTGCCTGAATCAGGAGAAGAAATCGAGCTTGAAATTGTGTTTTCGTTACTCGCTAAAGCGTTGTAAACCAGCTAAAATTGAGTTTCTTAGAGAGAAATTGCATGTTTGCTAAGACACAAAAATTTGCCCAGTTTCGCCAGTCTGATTTGAATATGCAGATCAATCGATCGCGCCTTTTTGCCAGAAATGGCGACGACTCGATCGATGATGCGATCGATCTCGGTCGGCTCAGGAGCAGTCTTGACGACAGTGGGCGCGTCAGCGAAGACGACCCGGACTACTACAAATTCAGGCTCAAAAAAGACGGTCTTGTTAAATTCAACTTCCGCAATCGCGGCGAACTCGACATCCTGGTCGAAGGCGACCGCCGGTTGTTCAATCAGTATGGCGTGATACTGGTGAGCCCGCAGCGCCACCCGCATGTCCGACAGGCCGAGGGTCAGGCGTTCATCGACTGGCTCGTCGGAACGGATG
>JAAUTJ010000560.1 GCA_012031475.1 Leptolyngbyaceae cyanobacterium SM1_3_5
TGGAACAGAACTGCATCGACTGCACGATCGAAATTCAGCACAACCGCCCCAACCGCAAAATCTACAAAATCACGCCTGCCGGACAAGCCGAACTGCGCCAATGGCTTCAGCAGCCGCAGGCATTGCCAATTGTGCGCGAGCCGTTTCTGATGCAGCTTTTTTTGGGCGCACAGCTTTCTAACCAAACGCTGCTGGAACTGTTGAACCATCAAAAATCGGCACGTGTCGATCGACTAGCAAACTGTCAAGCGGCGGCGATCGCGCTCAATCCGATTTCGCCTCGCGAACAAGTTCTTCAGCAGCTTGTGCTGAATTTGATGCAGAAGCGCGAGCAGGTTTATCTCGACTGGCTAGAAGAAGCGATCGCCACCGTTCATTCACCAGAACTAACGCAAACACCATAAAAGCAATTTCACCAGAAGCACCCATTTAATCCAATCACGATCACAATCAGGTCATCAGTCAAACTGTCGTGCTGCCAACCCGATCGCGCCCGAAAAGTCAGCATTTTCTAACATTAAATTTGTCAATTTTGCATCTGCTAAATTGGCTTTGTAGAAGCAAGTTGCACCGATCGATCGCATCCGTTTTGCCAGTCGAATTATTGTCAGTAGCGTGATGGCAAAATAGGCCAGTGAAACAACAGCAAAGATGAATCCTAGCGGCCAGTTAAAAGTGGTTGCGGCAGCGATCGCCCAAGTTCCCGCGAACAAAGCAAGCGCATAGGCCGCGATCGCTCCGCCGACCCAAACAGGCGCAGTCCACAGGCGGCGATGCCGCGTCCTCAAGCTGTATCCCAGCAAAATTAAAGTGATCGTGCCGCCGAAAATTGCGCTGGCGATCGCGATTTGCGCCTGATTATCCGCTGCTCGACCACCATAGTAGAAGCTCAGCAGTGCGCCGGATGCCGTTCCTGAGAGCAGCGTGGCGGCGGGCTGAGGCAGGAAAATGGCGGTGGCGGCGATCGCCAAACTCACGCATAGGGCGATCACAAACGACCAGCCGGATTCTGCCGCCGTGCGACCCAAGACGCCAAACAGCAGATGGCTGACCGCATCGAACAGGGCGATCGCCCCAATCAGCATGATCCCCAGCGGCAGCAAAAGCTGTTGGCGGGTTTGTCCGAGGCGAGCAGCATCGAAATTGGCCGATCGCAGCCTTGCTCCGCTGAAATCACAGCCGCGCAAATCTGCCCCGCGAAAATCCGCCCCGCTCAGGTCTTGCTGCCGGAAGCTGCGGTTGCGTAAATCCTGATGGGCAAAGTTCAGCGAAGATAGAGGCGGCATTCTTGATTGAGGCGATGGATTGATGAAGCGCAAACTGGCAGCGATCGCGATCGTTCTGCTACTGCCATTCGTACTTTATGCCTCGTGGTGCGGGCAACGTCCACCCCAAACGAACGAGACGCGATTGCTGTTTCCGGGGATCAGCTACCAGCGGGAATTTCGCAGCGATCCCCGCCCGATGATGATTCACATCGTGTCGATCGATCTGACGGCTCCGGGTGTGCGGGTGTTTGTCACACCGGGAAATCCAACGCCCGATCGAACCGAAACGATCGCCCAAACCACAGCCGAATTTTTGCACGAATTCGACTTGCAGCTTGCCGTCAACGCCAGCTTTTTCTTTCCCTTCCGCGAAGAAACGCCTTGGGATTTCTATCCGCACAGCGGCGATCGCGTCAGCACGATCGGACAGACGATCGCGCAGGGCAATTCCTATTCCGACCCGGAACCCGGCTGGCCGATTTTGTGCTTTGCAGACGATCGCGCCCAAATTGTCGAAGCCGACTGTCCACCCAACACGACTGATGCCGTTGCAGGCAGCGAAATTCTACTTGCGAACGGGCGATCGATCGTCGCTGATTCCGATCAACCTGACCCGCCCTATGCCCGCATGGTCGTGGCGATCGCCCCTTCAGGTCAGCAGATCTGGCTGATTGCGATCGACGGCAAGCAGCCGCTTTACAGCGAAGGCGCAACGCTGGCCGAAGTTGCGGCGATCGCGCTGGCTTTGGGAGCCGATCGCGCCATTAACCTGGATGGCGGCGGCTCAACGACGCTGGCCGTGCGTACTGATCAGAAAGTAACGATTTTGAATGCACCGATTCACACGAAATTGCCGATGCGCCAGCGTCCGATCGCCAACCACATCGGCTTTGCGGCGCGATCGAATGGGTCGTAGAAGCGATCGCGCCACCTTCTGGACGTTAGCCTGTGCGATCGGGACAGCCCCGAATCCCCATGAGGGGGGGCTTTGAGGATGGTGGGTGGGGCTTCGCAGACCCAGTAGCGCTTGTTGGGACTTCGCGATCGCTGCCGAGTGGTCAAGCGGATCAGCGGGCTAGCCTCAAAGTCCCCCACTCGTGGGGGATTTAGCAAAAACCAAACCATCAACGCAGCGATCGCCAAACCGCCTACAGTCTGGCTTGTTCTTCGATGTAGACTTCGCCTTGTTCTTGCCCGTCGATCGAAATGCTCTCAAACCGCACCGTGCCGCGAATTTTCACCGTTTCGCCTTGCCGCACTGCCGTTTTGGTTAACACCCAAACATCACCAGAATCGTCTTTCAGTTCATACATCTGCTGATCGACCATCGGGGCAACTTGTTGAACCGTTCCTTGCAGATAAACGCGCCAGCCGATCGGCGGGTTCGATCGCACCTGCGCGATCGAGCTTGTCCAGGGAATGCCGACCTGCGCGGCCATGACGCTACAGCTTGTCAGGCCAAACAGCAGCAGCAGCAACAGCAACTTTCGCACGGTCAATTTGTGAGACACTGGCAGAGACAGCGGGGGTGAAATCCGTTCCCACTTTAGCGGATGAGGATATGGCGGGGCTACTCGACGGCAAAGCGATCGCGCAGCAAATTCAAGCGAAGCTGACGCAGCAGGTAGAAGCGGTTCGGGCACAGGGGCAGCGATCGCCCGGACTGGCCGTTGTTCGCGTCGGTGACGATCCGGCCAGTGCTGCCTATGTGCGCGGCAAAGAGCGAGCCTGCGCCAACGTCGGAATCGATTCGTTTGGTCAGCATTTTCCCGCTGAGGCGACGCAAGAACAAGTCGCGGACGCGATCGACAAGCTCAACCAGGACGATCGCGTAGACGGAATTCTTGTTCAGTTGCCGCTGCCGAACCATCTCGACGCCGTTGCCCTACTCAACTCGATCGATCCCCACAAAGACGCCGATGGACTCCACCCGACGAACATGGGTCGCCTGATGCGCGGCGAATCCGGCTTGCGAAGCTGTACGCCCGCAGGCGTGATGGAAATTCTTAAAGCGTATGATATTGATCCGAAAGGTAAGCAGGCCGTTGTGCTGGGGCGCAGCATTTTGGTGGGCAAACCGATGGCGCTGATGCTGCTAGAAGCCGATGCCACCGTGACGATCGCCCACTCCCGCACCCCGGACATCCAAGCGATCGCCCGCACTGCCGATATTCTCGTCGCCGCCGTTGGCCGCAGCGGATTTGTCACGCCCAACATGGTCAAACCGGGCGCAACCGTGATCGATGTCGGCATCAACCGACTTGAAAATCCCGACGGCAGTACGCGACTGGTGGGCGACGTGCAGTTTGACGTGGTGGAGGCGATCGCATCTTGGATCACGCCCGTCCCCGGCGGCGTTGGCGCAATGACAGTTGCCATGCTGCTGCAAAATACGATATGGAGTTATAGCCAGCGATCAAAAGGATAAGGGATGAAGGCTGAAATCCATCCCGACCACTGCTCAACCCCCGACCCGTACA
>JAAUTJ010000561.1 GCA_012031475.1 Leptolyngbyaceae cyanobacterium SM1_3_5
GGCAGATTGGCGGAACTTATGATTTCTCCAAACCAGTAACGTAGGGTTTATTCAGGAATTCTTGGGCTGGGCGCGTATGACGATCGAAGAGTTTGAGGGGCAATACCGAGCGGCGATCGACGATGCCCTCAATCAGATGCAAACCGTTGTGCTGCTGCTGGCTCAAGCCGAAACCAAAACCGTTGAACTCGGAAACTCGCTGCAAAATCTTCGCACGATGATGGACGACTATTTTGCTCAGCAGCAAATCGATCGCCCCACTGCGATCGTGGAAGAATTCTCGCAGCTTTGCACGGCTGAGCGCGAACTGCGGCAAATTCTCTCGCGCCGATCGTTTAACTGAAGCTTGCATCATCGACAGCCTACGATTGCTCCGCTGATTCCGCTTGACCCTGTGGCAGCAAATAGATCGCGCCCGAAATCCAGGTCAGCCCGACGGCAACCCAAAAAGCAACGATCGCCAAACTGCTTTCGGCAAACGGCGGCGCAATCAGCAGCGCGATCGCCCCAATTTGACTGATGGTTTTCAGCTTGCCCCAAACATTTGCGCCGGAAATTTTGGTTTGGCTGACGCGCCATCCGGCGATCGTCAACTCCCGCGCCAAAATCAAAAACACGCCCCAACCGGGAACTTGACCGAGTTCCACCAAGGCCAGCAGCGGAGCCAGCACCAGCAGCTTATCCACCAGCGGATCGAGAAACTTGCCCAAATCCGTCACCTGATTCAAACGCCGCGCCAAATAGCCATCGAGCCAATCGGTTCCCGCCGCAACCAGGAAAATAATCAGGCTAATCTGGCGATCGCGATCGGTCGGCTGATTCAGCAAAACCAACAGCAATGGCACTCCCAATAAGCGGGAAACGGTAATCCAAGTCGGTAAGTTCATCGATCGCACTCTATTTCAACTGCTGAAATCCGTTTGCAGCACAGAAGTAGAGTTTATAACATTCGTATTGATTTCTAATCCAGCGGAGCAGCGGGGCGATCGCCAATACCATAAGTCATTTTAGAAATCTTGGTTTGATGGTAGCAGGTTGGTGAGGGCGATCGTAAGGCTTAATTTACTGGCGATTCTTCCAATAATTTGGCTCTCTGCTGGAATGCATAACCGCCAAAATTAAGATGTAGTCTTGCTCGCTCGCATAAAGAATTTTATATGGAAATTTACGAGTTAAGCAGCGACGAACATCTTCATCGATCGCATTCCATTGAGTCGGTGATTCTCGAATCCGATTAATTGCATTTTCAACAGATATTAATGAACGTCTGCGCGAGTTCCGTGCGAATTTGAGCGTAATATTGAACGGCTTCAGCATACTCAGTCAGCGCTTCAGGATGAAAAACATATTTCATTGCTCAAGCAGTCTTCTCACCTGAGCCAAAGCTTGCACTCGATCTATCAGAGAAGCTACATACTTCCAGATGATCGAATATTTAGCACAGGCCAGAACAACAAAATTCCTAAAGATTTCGCTGCGCCAAAAACAGACAAGAAAACTGACGAAAACAATTGGATGTAAAGTTTTGTTAAGTTTTAGCGATTTGCCGTCCGCGCCCAGTGCGAGGCAGGATTCTTGCTTTGCTGGATGTATTCCTACCTTGTAAGGACATCGAGCATGAAATTTCTTAATCGATCGGTTGTTGCGCTTGCTTTGCTCTCAATTCTGATCGCGTCATTCAGCCTTGTGGCAATCTTGCTGCCAATGTCAAATTGCAATGAGGCTTTTGTGCAGTTGGACATTGGTGAAGTTCGATACTTCTTCAACAGAAAATCAGAATGCTCGAATCATGAACAGAGCTAATTCTTTTTCAACGAAGCTCTGAAGTTTATTTCAATATGAAAAAAGGGGCTTGATTTGCCCCCTGAAGAGTTTTTTGGGAGGATCGATCGCCCCCTTCAACCTCTATTCTTCTTCGACGTATTCCTCATCGTCGTCTTCGGAATCATCACTTGCCGCGCCGACCGTGTTAGCCGAAACCTGTGCGCCCATTTCGAGTTTTTCGCGCACCAGCTTTTCAACTTCCTTGGTGAAGTCAGGATTTTCTTCCATGTACTTAATCGCGTTGTCGCGACCCTGGCTGATGTTTTCGCCGCCATAGCTATACCACGCGCCCTTGCGGGTGACAACGTTGGTTTCTTCCGCCAGGTCAATGATGCAGCCCAAGGTGGAGATGCCTTTGCCGAAGATGATGTCAAATTCAGCGATGCGGAACGGCGGGGCGACTTTGTTTTTGGCGACCTTGACCTTGGCGCGAGTCCCGAATTCTTCCGTGCCCTTCTTCAGGGTTTGGATGCGGCGAATGTCAAGGCGAACCGAGGCGTAGAACTTGAGCGCGTTGCCGCCCGTTGTGGTTTCGGGGTTGCCGTAGCTGACGCCGATCTTCATCCGAAGCTGGTTGATGAAGATGACGCTGCATCCGGTTTTGCCAATGTTTCCGGTGATTTTCCGCAAAGCTTGGCTCATCAGACGTGCCTGCAAGCCGACGTGAGTATCGCCCATGTCGCCTTCGATTTCGGCACGGGGGACAAGTGCGGCCACCGAGTCCACAACGATGACATCGACGGCGTTCGATCGCACCAACTGGTCAACGATCTCCAGCCCTTGCTCTCCGGTATCCGGCTGCGAAACCAAAAGGTTGTCGATGTCCACGCCCAGCGCGGCAGAGTAGACCGGATCGAGCGCGTGTTCCGCATCGACATAGGCCGCAATGCCGCCTTGCTTTTGCACTTCGGCAACGGCATGAAGGGCAAGCGTGGTTTTACCGGAACTTTCGGGGCCATAGATTTCGATGATCCGGCCTTTGGGGAGGCCGCCGCCCAGCGCCAAATCCAGCGTCAAGGCTCCGGTCGGAATCGTTTCGATCTTCATGCGGCTGGCATCTCCGAGCCGCATAATCGTGCCTTTGCCAAAGGTGCGATCGATCTGCGTCAAGACCAGATTGAGCGCCTTGGCCTTTTCAGAATTATCGGTGCTGGTGCTGCTGTTTTTGTCCGTGCTGGTTTTAGCCATTAACGCCTCAAGACGAGTGAGTAGGATGTGTGGTGTGGGCGCGAGCAGTTGGGGAGCCTGCTGGAGTCGCCTCGATCGGGCGCGAAGGCCATCCAGCTTAACCCGATTATCAAAAGTCTAGTTACTCTATAAACAGTTGCTCCTTAGTCTATTGTAAATTTTTGTAGCCAGTGCTGCATACAAGCGTACTAGCAAATTGGCGCGATCGCTGGTTCATAAGCTTGCCTTAATTTTTCCCACGTCAGCCCTATGACGTTCGACCTGCCCAACCTGCTGATTCCGGATACTGCCCTCTCGGTCGGGGGCTTGACTTCCTACATTCAAGATTTGCTAGAGCAAGATGACCAGCTTCAGCAAATTTGGGTGACGGGCGAAGTGTCCAGCGCCAGTCGCTACCGCAGCGGCTTGTTTTTCACGCTGCAAGACCCAGACGCGCAGGCCGCGATTAGCTGTGTGGTCTGGAGCAGCCAAATCCCGCGACTGATGGCCGAACCTACGACGGGCGAGCAGTTGATCATTCTGGGTCGAATTCATCTGCATCCGCAGCGGGGAAACTACCAGCTTATCGTTTGGCAGGCGCTTCCGGCAGGTGAGGGACTGCGGGCACTGCGCTATCGGCAGTTGCGCCAGCGGCTTGAGGCAGAAGGCTTGTTCGATGAGGAGCGCAAACGTCCGCTTCCTGTTCATCCGAAGTCGATCGCCGTCGTCACGTCCCCCCAAGCGCCGCCT
>JAAUTJ010000562.1 GCA_012031475.1 Leptolyngbyaceae cyanobacterium SM1_3_5
TGGCCTGTGGATGCAGATCGATCAACTGCTGATTTCGACCAGGTGCAGCGGAAGATCTGGGCGATCGCCTACGCTGACCTCCGCGATCCCGCAGTGGACTTGCAGCAGGCGTATCAGCAAGCTTGCGATCGCGTTCAGCAAATGGTCGCCAAGCTTCAGTTGCCTTTGTCGGGACGCGACACGGTTTTGGAATGGACGCCGCCATCAAGCAGCGATCGCGAAGCGCTCCCCGAAGGGTATCGCCCGCCCGTCCACTACACCAGCAACACGACCAAGGAAGAATACTGTGCAAATGTCGATCGCGCCAAAGCCCTGATTCGCGCCGGAGACATTTTTCAGGTGGTGATTTCGCAGCGGCTTTCGACCGAGTATCGCGGCGATCCGTTTGCGCTGTATCGATCGCTCCGGCTAGTCAATCCCTCGCCCTACATGGCCTACTTCCATTTTCAAGACTGGCAGATCATCGGGTCGAGTCCCGAAGTGATGGTGAAGGCGGAGCATTTGGGCGAAGCCGATCTGACCGCGACCGTGAGGCCGATCGCCGGAACCCGACCACGCGGCAAAACCAATCAGGAAGATGCTACCTACGCTGCTGATTTACTGCAAGACCCGAAGGAAATTGCCGAACACGTGATGCTGGTTGATTTGGGACGCAACGATCTCGGTCGCGTCTGCACCAGCGGCACGGTGACGGTAGACGAACTGATGATGATCGAGCGCTATTCGCACGTCATGCACATCGTCAGCAACGTAATCGGCAAGCTGGGCGCGGGAAAAACCGCTTGGGATCTGCTCAAGGCTTGCTTTCCCGCCGGAACGGTCAGCGGCGCACCGAAAATCCGCGCAATGGAAATCATTCACGATCTAGAATCCTGTCGGCGCGGCGTCTATTCCGGCGTCTATGGCTACTACGACTTTGAAGGCCAGCTAAACACGGCGATCGCCATCCGCACAATGGTCGTTCGCACTCAGCCCGACGGCTCGCATCTGGTCAGCGTCCAAGCCGGAGCCGGACTGGTTGCCGATTCCCAACCGGAACTGGAATACCAAGAAACCCTAAACAAAGCCAGAGGAATGCTCGAAGCAATTCGCTGTTTGGGGTCATGATCGGCGGCTGCTTGTGCGGCGCGGTGCGCTATCGCGTGACGGGTGAACCGAAGGCGATCGCTCACTACCACTGTCGGATGTGCCAGCGATCGAGCGGAGCCGCTTTCATCACTTGGGCAACCTGTGCGCCGGAACAAATTGAATGGACACAGGGGAAACTGAAGATCTTTGCGTCTTCCGAAAATGCCGATCGCGGATTTTGTGTACGTTGCGGCACACCGATCGCCTTTTTCACCTATGGGCAGCGCGACGATCGCCGTGAACTGCTGGAAGTTGACCTGACCCTGTGCAGCCTCGATCGCCCGGACGATCGAATACCGCAATTTCACCTCTGGACGAGCAGCCAGCGATCGTGGGTTCACCTGAATGATTTGCTACCGCGCCATGCGGAGGACGCATAATGCTTGAACGCAGCAACTCGCCGCAAGCATTTCAGCGCACAAGCGCGATCGAAAAGTCGGTGATATCCTAGCGGAAGAGCGCCAAAGTTCAAATGTTCTGATTGTTCAAGCTAGCGACCGGATGCAACTGCCCACTTCATTCTCCTCAACTGTTTTCGCGCTGTAATGGTTGCGCGGTGTCGGCGCTCGCTGCTAACTTCACCCCTCGATCGCTATGCTCGCCTTTGTCGAATTTTTCATTCTGCGGCCAGTCTTTGCGACGGTTTGCGCCCTGATCGTTTTGCTGCTCGGCGCAATCAGCATTCCGACTTTGCCGATCGCCCAGTTTCCCGAAATCGCCCCGCCCACCGTCACCGTCACCTCGATCTACACCGGAGCGGATGCCGAGGCGGTCGAAAGCAGCGTCACGAACATCCTGGAGCGCGAAATCAACGGTGTCCAGGGCTTGCGCTACATGACATCCAGCAGCAGCAACAGCGGCACAAGTACGATTACCGCCACGTTTGACAGTACGCGCAACGTGGATTTGGCGGCTGTGGACGTGCAAAATCGCGTCTCAACCGCACAGCCGCAGCTACCGCAGTCCGTCCAGCGTACCGGAGTTGTCGTCAACAAAGAATCGAGCAATTTTCTGATGGCGATCGGGCTGTTTGCCGAAGACGATCGCTATGACCCAATTTTTCTGAGCAACTACACCGACCTCTACATTGCCGATGCAATCAAGCGGATTCGCGGCGTCGGCAGCGTGATTATCTTTGGCGAACGACAATATGCGATGCGGATGTGGCTCGATCCGGCACGACTCGCCAGCCGCAAACTGACGCCGCAAGATGTCGTTGATGCGCTCAATTCGCAGAACTTGCAGGCCGGAATCGGTCGGCTCGGTCAGCAGCCCGCCGACAGCGAACAGCTTTTTTCAGCTTGATTTGCGGGCAGAAAGTCGGCTCCAAACCCCGGCAGAATTTGAAGAAATCGTGCTGCGAACTGAGGACGACGGCACACTGATTAAGTTCAAAGATGTCGGACGGGTGGAACTGGGCGCAGAAGATTACAATTCGTTCTTGCGCTATCGCGGCAAAGAAGCGGTCGGGCTGGGTGTGACGCAGCTACCCGGCAGCAATGCGCTGAGTACGGCGCAGGCGGTCAAAGCAGAGCTAGAGCGGCTAAAACCACGTTTCCACCCGGATTGGAATATCGGATCGCCTTTGACACAACGGCATTTGTGGAAGTGTCGATCGAAGAATTGGTCTACAACCTGTTCGTTTCGATCGCCCTCGTCGTTCTGGTGATTTTCGTCTTCCTGCAAGACTGGCGCACGACCCTGATCCCGTTCATCACAATTCCGACCACGCTGATCGGCACGTTTGCCTTTGTCAAACTGTTCGGCTTTTCGCTCAACATCTTGACGCTGTTTGGCCTGACGCTCTCGACAGGGCTGGTTGTGGACGACGCGATCATCGTTGTGGAAGATGTCAGCCGCAAAATTCAGGACGGCATGAGTCCCAGACAGGCAGCGATCGAATGTATGCGCGAACTCGCCAGCGCGATCGTCGCCACCTCACTTGTGCTGATCGCTGTCTTCGTTCCGGTCGCCTTCTTTCCCGGCACAACAGGCGCGATCTATCGCCAGTTTGCCCTGACGATCGCGTTTGCCATCCTCGTCTCCAGTACGCTCGGCTTGACGCTGACGCCCGGACTGTGCGCCTTGATTTGCGGCAGGGGCAGGAAACAGGCGGACTGTTGGGCAGACTTTTCGATCGCTTTAATCGCGGCGTGGACTGGACAAGAGAACGCTATGCCGGATCGCTGGGCGGACTGGTGCGCTTTCGGTCGATCGTCGTTGGCCTGTTCATCGTTTCGCTGGGCATGACGGCTTGGCTCTATACCGCCGTGCCGACCGGATTTTTGCCCGAAGAAGACCAAGGCTATTTCATCACGGTTGTGCAGGCTCCCGAAGGCGTCTCGCTCAGCTACACCGATCGCGTCATGCGCCAGATCGAGCAGGAAGAGCCGGACATTGACGGCGAACCCACCCTCACCTCGACGCTCACCTCGTTGGTGTGAGATAAGCTCGACAACGTAACACGTTAAAACGGAGACCGCCCGTGGGCTAGAGCCTGCGGGCGGTTTTTTACAGGCAGATGGGGTACCCTGCCCGCGCCATCCACGAAGAGGTCTCGAATACACGAATGGGGCACGCACGCGGTGGGTGGGGTGGCAGAAGGCTTT
>JAAUTJ010000563.1 GCA_012031475.1 Leptolyngbyaceae cyanobacterium SM1_3_5
AAAACTGACAAACCAATAGGGCTAAAGCCACTGGGGCTTTTACGCTTGCTCCCTGTAGGCTGCGTCTTGCTTTCCTTTTTTGTTTTTGGCAGTCCTTCGATCGAGGGCTGCTTCTTTGTGAGTGGACGAATTGGGAGGCGAATTCTTGAACGCATCTTACGGAATAGATCCATTTGCAGATTGCCCCCTATGATATTGGGTACTGACCTGACTCAAAGCAACCATGCTGCTTGATAATCCTGCTGCTTCTGCCAACCCTTCGCGGCAAGTGATCGCGTCGTTTGACCCGCAACGGCGGACGGTGCGACCAATCGGTGTCTATGCGCTTCAGGGCATCGCGGCGGCATCCGATGGCCTGCTGGCGATCGACTCGGTGCGCGGCTATCTGCTCAAAATTGACTGCACCAACGACAACACAACCGTCCTCAATCCGCAGCAGGTTCGCAGCTTTCTCGATGCCAACAGCCTTGCGTTGGAAGACACGATTGGTTACGCAAGGCCATCAGTTTATTGGTGTCAGCGCGACAGCTTGGAGCCGCAGCACTTTACGACTCTGGCCTATCCTGCTGATGGTGTCGCCGTGTGGCAATCGACGGTCTATGTTTCCTGTCAAAAAGCGGGCTACATTTTGATTTTCGATCGCGCCACTGCCCGCCAAATTACCCGCTTTGCCGCTCCGGGCGTGGGGCAGGAAAATCTTACCGTCCGCGAAGAAGAGCTTTGGGTGTGCGATCGCGTCGAGCAAACGGTGTACTGCATGGATCGGGCAACGGGCGATCTCCGCTTCAGCGTCTTGACGCCGTTTGATTCTCCGACCGGACTGGCCTTCTTTTCCCATCCGAGCGGCGAGGAAATTCTCTATGTCTGCTACGCCAGCGAAGAAGCGTACATTCGCGACGATCCCAATTCGCCCGATCCGTATCAACTGACGTTTCGCGATCGCACCTTCATCCATCCGCTGCACTTTCACTACGATGCCGATCGCCGCCTTGCCCTGTCCAACGGCTACCTGATCGAAATGTCGTATGCCGAGGAAATTGCGCCCCTGGAAGATGTCGAGGTGGACGCGCAGGAAATCGAGTGGCGAATTGCGCTGCCTGCCGAAACCGATCGCCAAACGGTGAAATCGATCGAGGCGATCGGGATTCCCTTTACCGAAGAAATGGAAGACGGTCAGCGTGTGGCCGTGTTCAAGATCGATCGAATTACGGCGAATTCCGGCTGGCTGTTTGGCTGGAAAGCACTTTTGGAAGTGCGCGGCATCAAGTACCAGCTTACGCCTCACGATGTCGAGAACGCGCCCGCTTTGTCTCCGGCCTTTCAGCGTCGCTATCTGGTCGATGATGACGAGCTAGCGATGGACACGCCAGCGATCCAAGAGGCGGCCAAGATTGCGATCGGCACGGAAACCAACATTCTGCGGAAAATCCTCAAGATTCGCAACTACGTTTACGATCGCCTGTCCTACGGCATCAAGCCCTACATCGATCCGCCAGATGTTGCCTAGAGCGGGGCGTTGGCTCCTGTGGCGAATATGTCGGCATTCTCCTCGCCTTGGCGCGACTGAACGGCATCGCCTGCCGCACGGTTGGACGCTACAAATGTCCGGCTTATGCCGATCGCCAAAACATTCCGCTCCAGCCGGATTTCAACCATGTTTGGATCGAATTTTACGTCCCCGGTTTCGGCTGGCTACCGATGGAATCGAACGTGGATGATGTGGTCGAGGGTGGCCCCTATCCGACCCGCTTTTTCATGGGTCTGCCCTGGTTCCATGCCGAAATGAGCAAAGGCATTTCCTTTGAAGGGGCAGAAACGCCGAATCATTCGCTGGACGTGTCGATCGGAGAACTGGCGATCAACCACGTGCGCTTCACGATTTTGGGCGAGTTGCCGCCACCATCGAACTGAGAATCAAAAATTCTCGCTTCCTAAATTCCCCTTTTGCCCAGACTGTTTCAATGTCAGCAAAGAAAATCAACAGAGAAAAATCAAAACGGTGATTGCTGCATTCGCTGGCCGCAGCCGTTCACGAGTGTGTTTTCAAAGCCTGGGAAGCCTTCCCTCGCACGGAGTGGGGAACTCCCGACCCGTTCAAAGTTCCCCACTATGGGGGATTTGGGGGGCTTTCCAAAACAAAATTGCTCATTAAACCGACGTGGATTAGTGCCCCTCGGCAAAGCGCGAAAAGGAATGCGGCTGCGATCGAGTCGGGCGGTGCGGTCGCTTCGGCGCAGGCTCGTCCGGCTTGGCAAGTTCCGCGTTGAGTCGGTAGCCGACGTTTCGCACGGTTTGAATCAAGTTTGGCTGACGCGGATCGACTTCCAGCTTTTTCCGCAGCGAAAGCACATGCGTATCGACCGTGCGGTGATTGTCGATCGCATCCGGCCAAGCCCGTTGCAGCAGTTCCGATCGGCTCAAGGGTAATCCGCTCGCCTGCGCCAGCACATAGAGCAGGCTAAATTCTTGCGGTGTCAGTTCGATCACTTCGTCTTTGTGGCGTACTCGGCGCTGAACCAGATCGATTTTGAAATTGCCAAAGTCGAGGGGCGGCAGGGGCAACGGGCGATCGGCTGCGGCGCGTCAAGGCTTCCACCCGTGCCAAAAATTCCTGCATTCCAAACGGCTTGGTGAGATAGTCGTCTGCACCCGCCCGCAAGCCTGTGACAATATCGGCTTCGCTGCTGCGGGCAGAGAGCATCAGAATCAATGCTTGCTGCTGCTGCCCAATCCAGCGGCAAAACTCGATGCCGTCGCCGTCGGGCAGTTCCGAATCGAGAATCACTAGATTGGGCTGGCGCGACTGAAACAGTTCTCTAGCGTGGTGCAAATCAGGGGACTGAACAACGCTAAAGCCGCCCTGCTGCAAATGCCAGCCGAGCAGCGATCGCAAATGCGGATTGCCTTCAACAATTTGGATACAGACAGAACCCACTGATGTTCAGCCGATGAAGATTGGCTTCAGCGTAACAAACTCAAATCAGCCAGTTTGTAATGCCTGCTACTGCTGCGGTTCACACAGGTGGGATTTGCGATCGATCCGCAATTTGACTCAACTTTGTTGGGCACAATACTTCAGTCGGCAGAAGAACTCGGAAATCATCCGGTTAGAATGAAGATTATCAAGCTTCGTCGTTCCAGGAGGAATCCACACTGAACTGAGACACCCTAACTTCTACATCTCGTGTACCTGTCTCCCAAGACTTGCTTCTCAGCGCGATTTATTAAATTCGCTCGCGACGAATTGTAGTTCTTCATTCTTCTCATTCAGTTACCACTATGCTTCAGGACACTCAAACGATTCGCTACTACCAGTGGCTTTCCGATGCCCTTGTGGAACAGTGGAATCGCGGCTACCGATTTGACGAACTTCGCCTGTATCTTGACGGCTACTTGGCCGCTCTGCGACACAGCAATGCGATCGAACCCTACCTGATTCACCGCCTCGAAGAAGAAGCCCTCCGCTATCTTCACGATCCGACGAATTTTGAACTGCCGCAAGCTGAACCCGACTACTACTAAGTCTCGACTATTCCTCAGCACTGACTCAGCGATCGCTCAAACTCAATTCGCTTCGCCTGATGGAATTTTGATGGCCTTCACCGTTGAAGATCTCGAAAAGCTACAGCGACCACTTCATTTGAGGAATAGCTTTTGACAACGAAAAAAGGGGGCGATCGCTTGTCAGCAATTCACCCCTTCTTTGAGCATGAAATGGTTTAG
>JAAUTJ010000564.1 GCA_012031475.1 Leptolyngbyaceae cyanobacterium SM1_3_5
TCACTCTCAGTTGGCATTTCGACTAGAACCCCATCGACTAACTCATAGCGGGTATCGGTTCCGTCGTCATAGGCGAGATATTCTTCAAACGTCAGTTTTCGAGTGGCCTGTGTCATGGCGATCGCTCTGGTTGCTATCCTCGGTGGCGGTTTTCTCAGCTTAGACAAGCTGAGTGGCTAGGTGAAAGAACTGAATTAGCGGGTTCCTCTCAATACTTGTTCTGCGGTCAAGTCGATCGCTGGAAAGGTGGGAGATTTAATGCGGTCGCCGCCTCGGAACAGCCTAGATTTCCCACGCTCATCCAACAGGGTGTACTTCCCTGCGACCAGGCGATAAATACTAACGGTGGGTTGTTTGGGAAAACCAATGTATTTCGCGGCTCCCAGTCCTTCCGGATCAACCACCCAATACTCGATAACTTGCAATGCTTCATATTCTTTGAGCTTGCCCTTGTAGTCTTGGGTGGCAGAACTGGGGCTAACAATTTCGACCACGATCGGAGCGGGAACGGTCAGAACTGCGGTTTGGTTGAGAACTGGCTCAATTTCTGCAAGTGGCACAACCATGACATCTGGTAGGCGAGAACTGTCTGCTTCTGTGCGCTGGCCTGGTTCCCGAAATGCTTCCCAGTCATACTGCAATCGTTCAATCTCTGCGTTGAAAGTCTGTTCAAGCAGTCGAGCGATCCTCATGTGTAACCAAGTTGGCGGAGTCACTTTGACGAGTTCCCCCCGCACCAGTTCATAGCGTTCCTCGGTCTGAGCGCAAAAATCAATGTATTCCTCAAAGGTCAGCTTGGGTTTAACGGCTGTTTGTGTCATGGCGATCGCTCCTGCTCCAGCGAATAACTAATGATGACCGATCCAGTTGAGCTTTAGCTGAGTGCCTTGGCGATCGCCTCACCCAATCGTGCCAGTGTGCGCTCTCGTGCAAAATCAGCCGCCGCCCGTGCCGATTCAGCCAGAATGGTGTCAGTATTCGGTGTGAGCTTGAGCGCTCCGCCGAGGTAGCCCAAGGATTTGCAGTAGTAGTCTGAAAGGTTGGTTGAAGCTAACCGTTTGACGGTCTGGTGATCGCCACTTTGAAAGGCAGTGAGCGCTTTGCTATGTAGTTCAGTTGTTGGCTCTCCCAACGTTTCAAGGATGGCGCTGACTGCTTGATTGACGCGCTCTAATGTCAGTGCTGATTGAGTTGCTTGCATTGGGGTTTCTCCTATTATTTCCAGTTCTCAAAGTTTTCAGCCGCGACCTGTGAAGCGTAAAGTTTCTCCCAGTTGCGATCGAGATGCTCTTTAACAATTCGTGAGACGAATCCGATCGCATTGTCTCGATCGTAGTGAACTCCAACTCGTAAAAGCGCTAAATTTTGTTTGCCTAACGAAATGTAATTCAGTGCTTTTCGTTCTGCGGACGGTGCTAAAGCAACGTCTCTCAACGGGCTAGGAGGAATGTTATTAAGTTCTTGTTTGTACACAGGTAACGCCTCAATGCCTTGAGTAATGACGGTTTCACCCCATTGCCGAAAAGAAATCTCCCTCGCCGCAGCATCTTTTCGAGCGAGATCGAGATAGTAGTCTCTATTTCTGCCAAGCCAGCCTCGTACGTACTGAGTGATCAAGGTTTTTTCTGAATCTCCTGAACATTCCCTGAATGCTTCGATGCGCTCAGAGTCTTGAGGCGATACATAGTAATACGAAATTACAAACCTTTCAGCCATTGCTTCCAACAGTTCTATAGGTTCGTCCATCATCTCACTTCAAGTTAAAAACTATTTCTATAAAAAATTAGCATGTTCTATAAATTTGTGCTATTAATTTTCGTAGGGAAGTCGATCGCCCTTCCCTCGACACATCCCGAAGGAGCATCGAAAAATGTCTCAAAGCTCTGCTATGCCTGAATTTGAACCATCTGCAAATGTAATTGAACTGCCGCTCGAAAGGGTTCGCGAAGTTGCGCCCGAAGCGGTTGCGCCCTTGTCCGAAGTTCGATCGAAGTCTGCGAAAGAGTTGGCGGATGAGTATGGTGTTAGTGATCGCACGATCAACACCTGGTTTAAAACCGTTGCCGCTGCCTACTGCTGGATGGAAGTCGAAGCGCTGAAGACTGGTAAATCGGCCAAGACTCGCTACACACCCTTGTTTCAAACGTTGCTGGCTGACTATCGCTCTGATGCCGCCAATCGATCGGATCAAGATTGGGTCGCCGCAGTTCATGCCGCCCATGCTGATCAGCTTCCGACTGCTGCCGCCGCGCTGGAAGCCCCTGCGATCGAGCCTGAAACGGTGGCTGAGCCAGAGCCGGAGCCATCAAACGCGATCGTAGTTCCCAAATCCCACATCCAACTGCTCGATGACCATCAGCAAAGTGAACTGACCTTGATTCACTCGCTGTATGTGCAGCCAGAGCCAACCAAAACCTTCCAATCGATTGAGCTAAACGGGGATCAAGAAACGATTCTAGAAGGCTTGAAGCTGCTGCATTCCACTGTTTCGCAGATGAAGCGTGAGAACAATCGCATTAAGTCTGATACGACCCAGCGCAAAAGCGATATTGAACTTGCCAATGAAGTGCTTGCTGCCATCACTCAAGCAGGCAAAAAAGCAGTTGAAGAAAACTTTGAACGGGTGGCTGAAGCTCAAGCAGTGAAGGCGGAAGAAACGGAAGCAAAAAAGCGCTTAGCTCAGCTTCTCAAGAGCTTAGGCGCGTTGTGATTGCTGGCTTAGTGCTGGTGTTGAGTACAGCCTCGATCGCCCTTTGGCAAGCTGCACACTTGCCCTTTGCCGCTCAGTCTTCGCCGCCTGAATTTCAACATCGATCGCGCTGAGGTTTGATGATGAATTCCCATTCTTTTTCTACTTTCGCTTTGCTGCTATTTGGCGCACTCTTCGCCGTGATGGTGTCTAGCCCAACTCCAACGGCTGCAAATCCTGCCCCATACGTGAGGAGTCAGGATTTGCAGCAAGCGCTTTTCGGTTCAAGTTCGCCTTAGTTTTCCTCCAGTTGATTCGATTTCAACCCAAACCATTCGGAGAAATCCATGCCACGCCCGAACAGAAAAAATCAGCCCGAACCCGCGCCTGAATTCCCAACTGACGTAGATTTCGATTTTACGCCGCCCCAAGCCAGCGAGAATCAAACCACATCTCAGCCGCAAACGAATATCAGGCCGTTCCCCACACTGCCAACTGTGCCGCGATCGCCTCACCTGAATCTGCCCGCTGTCGAAGGGTTAGAGCGGATTCTGCAAACGCCCGATCTCAATTTCGCGATGCCCGATTTCGTGAGTGCTGTGCCCACTGATTTATATCGGCCTTCATCGAGTTCCATTCCTGAAGTTACCGATGAAGAGTATCAGCGCGAATCCAAAATCGGCGCAAACAAACTCAACGCGGTCAAGCTTCAGAATCAGTCGCTACTGATTGTGGAAGAACAATCAAAAGGTGCGGTGATTGCCTCGCGCATTGCAGGCAACGTCGCGACTGCCCTCGTGAACTTCCGCAAGGCTCAGGTCAATTACTGGGTCGGGATAGAAGCGGCAGATATCGCCTACGAAGTGGGCAGCGCCAAAAATGCCGAAACGCGCACAGTGGGCTTCAGAAACTGTTTGTAAATGTTTATGAAGGAGAAGCAACAAGAGCTAACGGCTGGGTGATAACACAAGAAACGCTAACTTAAGTCGGGTTCATCCATGAACGAGCCAAACTACGACAGTGACCTCAATG
>JAAUTJ010000565.1 GCA_012031475.1 Leptolyngbyaceae cyanobacterium SM1_3_5
GATCGCCAAACTTGTATCCCTGTTTCATCACTCTGGAAAAAGAGAAATTTTAGTAAAAGCTGGAAGCGCTTGCTTCATCTAGCGTTGAGGCTCAATTCCCAAAGTCCTGCCTCAATTTGCATCAATTCAGGCTCGATCGAGCCACAGAGCAGATTTCAGAATTTGCTCCAGTGAAAGTGATAAATGAGGGATAAATTGATATCACAAGACTGGGATACACCCGAAGCAGAGCCAGAAAATTTCTAGCTCTGCAAAGCGAAATTTACGCAAAATGAATCAGGCCACTAACCCAAAACAACGAAGCTGCTACCTGTAGCTGTCAGGGTAGGATTGCCCGTGAGCGTTGCAAACTGAACACCTTCGCCTGCGCTCGCTCGGTCTTGGTTGTAGAACAGCCTGCCGTTGCTGCTGTTGTAGACGATCGCCCCAGTGCTGGTCGCCACCGCACTATCATTCGTGACAATGGTAAAATCTGATTGGCTTAAAGGAGCAACTCCTTGAGTAGGCTGCTGAGGAGTCAGTGCCGTGAAGGTAGCGCGGCTCAGGACGATTCGATCGGTCTGGTTCGGCGTGAAATCGATCGTATCCACGCCCAGATCGGCAGCGTTGAAGGCGCGTCCACCATCAAAGCGGCCAGCAGCCAAAGCTCCATTGGTCGTCAGGCTAATGCCTGTCAGTAGACCACTGCCGAAGACAAATGCATCAGCGCCTGTACCGCCTGTGAGCGTATCATTTCCAAAGCCACCCAGCAAAACATCATTGCCCTGACCGCCAAGTAGCGTATCTGCTGCACCTGTTGTCGCTGCTTCAATTTGCAGCGTGACGATGTTGAAACTGACATCGCCAAACATCACGTCATTGCCAGTGTCACCCGTGAGCGTGTTGCCGCCAACGTTGCCACCGATCGTGTTGTCCCCGGTATTGCCCGTCGCGTTAGCGCTTGCGGAACCGAGGAGACCGACTGTTTCCACATTGGCAAAAGTTGCGATGCTGACAGTAGCCAGCGATCCGACAGTATCAGTTCCTTCATTTGTGGCTTCAACAACGACATCTCCGACATCAATTAGATAGAGGTCATTGCCTGCACCACCTGTTAGCGTGTCTACGTCATTGTCTGCACCGCTACTGGTTTGAGTCAGGCCAGAACCAGCTACCAACAGATCGTTGCCTGCGCCGCCATTCAGGGCATCGGCTCCAGCATCGCCAAACATGCGATCGTCACCTACACCACCACTGAGCGTATCGTTGCCTGCACCGCCCAGCAGCGTGTCGTTGCCTGCGTCGCCACTGAGCGTATTGACGCTGCTGTTGCCGCTAATCACGTTGTCGAGCGCGTTGCCAACGATGTTGATTTCCAGCGAAGCATCATCGGCAGAAGCCTGTTCAAACGTTCGCGGCGATCGTCAGCGTCAACTCGGCGTAGTTCATGGCGATGATGACATCCGTGCCTTCGTCTACCGCTTCAGTCACTACATCGGTTTGATCATCGACTCGATAGGTGTCGTTGCCTGTGCCACCAATCAGCGTATCGATTCCCAAACCACCATCGAGATCGTCGTTGCCGCCTCTGCCTTCGATGCGGTTGTTGGCATCGTTGCCACCCAGCAGGTTGTCAAGGTCATTGCCAAAAGCGTCGATCGCTCCTGCCCCCAGCAGCCGCAAAGTTTCGACATTCGCGCCGATCGTATAGCTGACCGTCGATCGAACGCGATCGAATCCTTCGTTTGCCGCCTCAACAATTGCATCGTTGGCGCTATCGACAAAGTAGGTGTCATCGCCTGCCCCACCGACCAGCGTGTCACTGCCCGCACCGCCATCCAGATTGTTGGCAGCGCTGTTGCCGCGAATCGTGTTGCCCAGCGCGTTGCCTGTCCCCGATGCCGCGCTGCCAGCGAGCGTTAGATTTTCGAGGTTTTCGCCCAGCGTCCAGCTCGCGATCGCCTGCACTGTGTCGATGCCCTCATTGGCGTTCTCGGCGATCGTGTCTGCTACGCTGTCCACGATGTACAGATCATTGCCTGCACCACCCTTGAGGTTGTCATTGCCTGCACCGCCGTTAAGACTGTCGTTGCCTGCAAGTCCGACGAGTTCATCGTTGCCTGCGCCGCCAAACAGCGTGTCGTTGCCTGCGTCACCTGTGATGGAATTATCCAGGTCATTTCCTACACCCGTTAAACCAGTAGTTCCAGCCAGCAGAAGATCTTCGACGTTTGCGCCCAAAGTGTAACTGATGGTGGAAACAACGCTATCTTCGCCTTGATTGCCGTTCTCGATGACGCGATCGCCCGCTGCGTTTACCACGTAGATGTCATCGCCCACTCCGCCTCGCATCTGGTCGTTGCCCACGCCACCGTCGAGCGTGTCGCTACCTGCACCGCCCTCCAGGAGGTCGTTGCCTCCGAGTCCTTGCAGCGTGTCATTTCCACCTAGGCCAAAATGCGATCGCGACTTTGGCTTCCCCGTAAACGATTGTTGCGGTTGTTACCACGAATTTCTCTGATCCGACGATTAATGCGACGACGAAGTGACATAGACTTTTCCCTAAGGTTGGAGATGAACACGAGTGCTAGTCTAGGTGCAGCAAACTTGCATTCAGTTCAGTGGAAATGCCCAAAAAGACGATTATTCGTACCAAAGAATATGAAAACTACAGATGATTTCGCGTAATAGCGACTAAGGTATAATTGCCGTCAGTTTTGTACCTTTCGATCGCCTCTACCCTTTCGCCTCGCCGTACTCCATGCCGTTCGCTTCGGCGTAGCGCTGCATAAATCGCATTAATCGCTCCCAGTGATCATCGCGATCGATCTCCAGCTTGCACTCCACGCGCTTGAGTTCATCGCCTTCATCGCCGCCAAAAATAAACTGTACCGAAGACGGTTCAATGCTGATTTCCCCTTCGCTGTCGGTGAGCTTGAGCGCGTTGGCAAAGCGCTTCGTGTAGCTATTGAAGCGATCGATCGCCCGCAGTCGGTCAAAGCTAAATAGTACAATGCGTACACCTGCACGATTGCGTCGGAGGCTCACCCCGCTGAGGTCTTCGGGCAGACCTTCAAAGAATTCGATCGAGGGGATTACGGCTGTCATAAAACGCGCTAAATATTAAGAGTAGTGTACCGAACAGCGGCCTACCGTCCGGCACAATATCCGGCAGATCAGGGTCAACGATTCGGTGTGATAGGAGTTAGGAGCGATCGAATATGGTGGGAATCGGCTGCTTTATTGGAGCCTTTGTGTTTGCAAGCTTGGTCGAATATTGGCTGCATCGCCTGATGCATGTTTCGCCCAAAGTGGGAGCGCGGCATCGCGACCATCACCGCCGCAACGAAGCGCAAGGCGTTCTGTGGGAATTTCGCGATTATGTGGTGGGTAGTGCGATCGCCATGTTTGCGGTTTTCCTCTTCTCACGGGAAGGCGGCATCGGCTGGCTGTTGGGGGCGCTGGCGTATGCGGCGTTCTCAGCCTACGCGCATCAGCTTCAGCACGAAAATCCGCGCAAATGCTTCTGGATGAAAATGCCTGTCCATTATGTCCATCACAAATATGGCATGTGGAATCATAATTTTGGGCTGGCAGTGGACTGGTGGGATCACGTTTTTGGTACGTACAAGTCGGTCGAATGGCTGACCGAAGACGAATTGCAGCGACCCGATCGCAGCTATCTGGAACTGCGCTGGTGGTAGGTTTGCGAAAGTTGCGATCGAATTTGAGTTTTGAGCTA
>JAAUTJ010000566.1 GCA_012031475.1 Leptolyngbyaceae cyanobacterium SM1_3_5
GGTTACGCAAAATTCATTTCTCGCTACACACCCCTTTCACAAACACAGGAGCAAACCATGAAACTACCGTGAAAAACTGACTCAGTGACAATTGTGTTGTGATTTTGGTTGATTTTCTAGATAGTTTTCTTCCTGGATTGAAAACTATCAATCAGATTTGCTGCGAAAAAATGCAGAAGCTTTTGCTCGCCTGCTGACTGCCTGACAGAAGTGGGTGAAAGCCAACAAATACGTGCAAAGTTGGAGAGATGGGTAGAGGGACATGAGAGGCTAGAGTTACCACACAACAGCCAAAACCATGACAAGCTCTACCCATCCGTATCGTCAACTATTCAACCAGTTGCGTCAACACAGTCGCGTGTGCGATCTGCGTCACCTGAAAGCCTTAGCGTGGATGATCAGTGCCTTGCTCTGTAGCGGAGAATTAAACCTGGCTGCATGGGAGCCGTATGTGCCGAGTCGAGCGACGAAAGCGCAAAGTACGGAGCGACGCTGGCAGCGATTTATGGACAATTCTCGAATCAGTGTGATGGCAATCTATATACCGTTGGTGCTGGCGGCTCTGAGCGGATGGTAGCACCAGCGATTGTATTTAGCCCTCGATCCGACGGTTCTGTGGGATCGCTTTTGCATAATTCACCTGTCGGTGGTGTGCTGTGGGCGAGCGGTTCCCTTGTTGGGGCGAGTCCTCGAACATCGTAGTGCCACCGTTGCCTTTGAGGAGTACCGACCCGTATTGCGTCGTGCCCGATGGCTGTTGCGGCATCATCCGGATGTCATGCTATTGGCCGACCGAGGCTTTGCCAACCGTGAATTGATCAAATGGTTACGACAGAGCCGCTGGCATTACGGTTTGCGATTACCGTGTGATGTCTTAATCCACACCACACGACGCTATCCCTTTGCGGTTGGGACGCTCTATCCTCCTCTGGGCGAAGCTCGACTGTATCAGAATGTGGGCTTGTGGCAAGATGGCACTCATCGCTGTAACTTGGTTCTGGCAACGGTGCAGGGAGCCAAAGATTCTTGGGCAGTGGTCACTGACGAAGCTCCAACCCGACAAACACTGTGGCAATATGCCTTGAGGTTTCGCGTCGAGGAATTGTTTTTGGAGAGCAAGTCAGGAAGCTTCAAGTTGGAAGATTCTCGTTTGCGCTCCTCTGGGGCACTCGAACGGCTCTATTTGGTCTGCGCCATTGCCTTGCTTTATGCCACAACTCAGGGCATGGCTGTGCAATTATCTGGGTTGCGTCAACAGGTAGACCCGCATTGGCGGCGAGGAATTAGCTATCTCAAAATCGGGCTGCGTTGGCTGCAAGGAGTCCTGCATAAAGGAAGAGAACTGCTCTCTCCGGTTGCCCTACTGCCCCAAGACCCGCAACCTGTTTACCGAAACCCCGTTCTATGGTGTGCGGCGGATGACCGCTTGGTTGCAATCCCAAGGGGAATGCGTCAATCCCCAGCGCGTGCGGAGCCTGATGCGAAAGTTAGGTTTGGCGACGATCTACCCGAAGCCAAAGCTGAGTCTGGCTGCCGACAATGTGCGGCGTTACCCCTATCTGCTCGCAAACTTGTGCCTCAGTGCACCCAACCAGGTCTGGAGTACGGACATTACGTACATCCGGATGCCACAAGGTTTTTTGTACTTGGTGGCCGTGATGGACTGGTTTAGCCGCTATGTTCTGTCTTGGCAAGTGTCGAACACGCTCGATGTTCACTTTTGCCTGGAGGCACTCGATGCCGCCCTGCAACAGGGACAACCTGTGATTTTCAACAGCGATCAAGGCAGTCAGTTTACCAGTTGTGCTTTTACTGGGCGCTTGGAGCAGCAGGGCATTGCGATTAGTCAAGATGGACGAGGACGGGCGTTCGACAACATTTTCGTGGAGCGGCTGTGGCGCAGCGTCAAATATGAGGAGGTGTATCTCAAAGATTATGCGACTGCCGCTCATGCGATCGAGAGTTTGGAGGCGTATTTCCAGTTCTACAATCATCAACGATTGCACCAAGCCCTCGATTATCGTCCGCCCGCGACCGTGCATTTCGGCAGTCGCTAAGGAGTGCAAAAATTTACAGAGTCAATCTCAATGAGCCAGCGCAGCGTTCCACCTCAAAAAGTTCTGATTCCTGTCTTGACAACTGGGAGCACTTTAGTCGGTGCCACCGTGCGCTCGGTTCTGTTTATGGCCGCACTGGTGGCAACACGGTTCAATTCAGTCATTGCTGCGTTCTATCAGCGCTTGTTAGCGCAGGGTAAACCGAAGAAGTTGGCGTTAGTGGCCTGTATGCGGAAGTTGCTGGTCATGCTCAATGCCATGCTCAAGCACAACCAGTTGTGGAACCCTCCCACTGAGCAATCTGCTTGACAATCAAGATAATCGCTAAATCCCCCAATTTTGGTAGGGCTAATTCGTTGTGAGCAGAGGAAAAAGAGCATCAAGATCATGCCGTAGCAAACGCAGTGTGTGCGAGATCGCTCGATCGCCCCGTCGCCGCAATAGATTCAAGTCAAAGCTACGAATGGTAGACCAATTGGTTGCGGCATTGTCGGCTGCGAAGCGATCGCCATCCTCGCCAAAGACGACATCCTTGACCCAATGCAAGCCGTTCTCAATCAGGCGATGTCCCCGAATTCCTGAACCGAATTCAACCGCATCAACCGCAAGGCTACTCAAGTCGTCGCTCAGCTTGTCGAAATCCTTGCCTTCTCGTGTTCCCCTGCGTCTGACCACGATTAAACTGCGTGCCCCAACCGAGTTGGGGTCAATTCCAGCGCACTCCCCGATCGATACTCACGGTGCGCTCGA
Source organism: Leptolyngbyaceae cyanobacterium SM1_3_5 (assembly GCA_012031475.1). GTDB lineage: Bacteria > Cyanobacteriota > Cyanobacteriia > Elainellales > Elainellaceae > JAAUTJ01. Next base: position 2,808 of record JAAUTJ010000566.1, read on the forward strand.
CCAATCGACCATGAGTGCGGTCGTGTTCAACCTGCGTGGATGTCGGTGGGTGCTGTTGGGCAACTTGAGCAATCGCCTGCATCAGTTTGGGTTGATTGCCCTTGACACCGACTAGATAATCATTGCCTTGCTCAACGATGAGCCGCACTGTTTTTTTTGGCAGTGCAGCGCATCAAAGCTGAACACCACGTCTTTGAGCTTGAGCGTTGAGAGCAAGGTTTCGACCACCTTGATTTCGCTCTCGTGAGCATTCTCAAATGGTTGCAGGGCAACGACAACGCCTTGCTGCTGGCGATACACCGAAACGATATTGACGAAGTTTTGATAGGACGAGGTAGGCGCTTGGAGCGTGCTTTTGATACTTTTGCCGTCAACGGCCAGCCACGCTTTGCGCTCGAGCGCCAGCGTCTGGGCACTCCATTGATTGAAACACTCGCTCAGACGCTCAAAGTTCAATTGCTCAAACAGGCGGCGAAACGTGGAATCGGATGGCAAGCGCTTGAGTGGCACACCCAGGCGCTCGCTCAAGGCAGCGTAGTGTCGCACACAAAAGTCTTCGAGTGCCACATAGCCGTAGCACTCGCTCAACGTTCCCAAGATCATCGCACAAGAGCATCAGCCACAACGGGTAGCGGCGTCCCCGCAAAGCGCGGTAGTCCTCAACGGTTTTGAGGTAATCAATCAGCGTTTTCTCCATGACGTAATCTCTGAGTTGACCTACCTCTCTACTCTAATTTTTCCCTCCTCACAATGAATTCGCCCTACCATGATGGGGGACTTTGAAGCTAGCCCGTCGATTCGATTGACCACTCAGCAGCAAACGCGAAGTCCCTACAGTCGATCGCGCCCCCCACCAACCTCAAATTCCCCAATTTTGGGGGATTTAGCGATTATCTTAAATGTCA
>JAAUTJ010000567.1 GCA_012031475.1 Leptolyngbyaceae cyanobacterium SM1_3_5
CAAACAGCAGCGGCACAATATCGCCCACCGCCAAGATCACGCCGCCCGATTTTGCCCAAGCCTGCACGGTTTTTCGCTGCGCCAAGGTCAGCTTCAGCAGTCCGCCACGCAGATCGCGAACAAACTCTCGCCCGTCCTGATAGACAAATCCACCAGAGGGCATCTGCTTGACTGCACCCACGATCGCAATTCCGCCCTCGGTAAACGCATGGCCTTCACCCACCAGCGGCAGGGCGGCAATCTTCGCATCGGGCGATCGCTGCTGAAGGGCTTGCAGAATCCGCAGCGCGATCGCATCTTCTCCATGTCCGTTGCTGAGGCAAAGTAGCTGCATCTCGATCGGTGTGAGTTGAGCAATAGCCTATGGTACGGGATGTGGGCGCAAAGGGAAATAGGGTGTCGGGTGTTGGGGTGTCGGGGTGTCGGCGTAGAGACGCGAGATCTCGCGTCTCGCGTCTCCGGGGGGAGGGGTTAGGCCGCAATCTCTTCGGCGGGGGAAACGATCGGGGCGATTTGGCCGTCCTGCACTCGCAAAACGCGATCGGCCTACGTGCAATTTCAGGATTGTGGGTTGCCATCACCAGGGTTTTTCCGGCGCTGCGAGTCAGATTCAGCAGCAGTTCTAGGACGGTTTTGCCTGTTTCTTCGTCCAGATTGCCCGTCGGTTCATCGGCCAAAACAAGCTGCGGATTGTGGGCAAGGGCACGAGCGATCGCCACCCGTTGCTGCTGCCCGCCCGATAGCTTGTCGGGATAGGTGGAAGCGCGATCGGCCAGTCCAACCTGGGAAAGCAGTTGCATCGCGTCAGATTGGGCAGCCTGAGTCGATCGCCCTGCCAGTTCTTGCGGCAGCGTGATATTTTCCAGCACAGTCAGCGTCGGAATTAAGTTAAAAAATTGGAAGACAAAGCCGATGCGATCGCGCCGCAGCAAAGTTCTCGCCCGTTCGTCCAGTTCGGTGAGCGCGACGCCGTTGATGCTAACGCTTCCGGTTGTGGGGCGATCGATGCCGCTAATCAAGTTCAGCAGGGTACTTTTGCCGCTGCCGCTGTGACCGAGCAGGACAATGAATTCGCCTGGAGCAAAGGTGAGGCTGACGTTTGCCAGGACGACGCGATCGAGTTCGCCTTCTTGAAAGCGCTTGGAGAGGTTTTCGATTTGCACCTGTGCGCCGCTGCCCGCATCGATCGGGCGATCGTCTGTTGCAGAAAACCAGTTTGACCACCAAGCCATAGTTCGCGTTCCAATGAAGTGCCTCTGTCATAAATCTTAAACAATTTTGCCGATCGCTCGATCGGAATTGGGCAAATTTAATCAGGAAGTAGGGCGATCGCGTCTGAATCCGAATCAAAGGCAGAGACAATCCGATTTTCTTGTGTTAGTTAATACAGAGCAGAGTTGATAGCTTAGAAATATTACTGAGGAAAATGATGCAGCTTTTTCGAGCCTTGATTGCAGGTGCGATCGCGACAGTCAGCCTCGCGCCCATCCCTACAACCGCTAGCATTCCGCCAGCGGAAGAACTGATTGCCCAGTCGCAATTCCGCAATTTCTGCCGTTCAGAAGAAAGCATGTTTGTGGCAGCAGAAACGCGAGACTACTGGGTGAATATTTGCGGCGGCGACTTGCCAAATACCTACGTGGGCGTGAACAAGCGGAACGGCAATGCGATTCGCGTCCCGCTGCGAGACTACGATCGCGATTCGTTTGAAGCGGTCAATGGCGACACGATCTACATCCTGGCTCGCAACACGGCCAGAGGTTCCGTGCTGACGGTGACGCAGATGCCGGGATATCGCGAAATTCTGCGACAGCCTGTGATTCGCTGGGAATAATCTTTTCCATCTAAAATCAAAACGATCGACTGCTGGCAAGGAGCGGTCGATCGCTTCTTCTGCCGACACCCGCCATACCTACAGTTGCAGCAGTTGACGACGCGAGCGGCAATTTTGTCGCGGTTAATCTGGACGGCGGCTTCCACAAACGGCAGAACGCGCTGCGTATTTGAAAGACGTTGACCTGATAGACTTGCTGATTGTCGAGATCGAGGGCGGTCAGCCAGCCGCTTTTGGGATGATAGGCTCCGGTGTCGATGTCGATCCAGCCTGCGCCCTGCGCGATCGCACCTGAGGGAATGTTTGGCAGCGTAAAGGTGATCGTGTGGCCTGTGATGATCGTTTTGTTGGCAAAGTAGGGCTGGGGGCTGCTGTGAAATTCTTCGCGAATCCAGCAAAATTCCTGCACCGTTTGTTCGCTCAGCGGCAGGCGCGGATGCACTCCAGCGTGAACCAGCCAGTAATCGCCCAGGTCGATGTGCATGGGCAGCGATCGCATCCATTCCAAATGCTCTAGCAGCACTTCCGGCTCGTCGTAGCTCGAAACGGTGGCCTGTCCGCCGCTGTGCAGCCAAGCATGGAGGGCGTTGGGGGCGATGTTGCCGTTGGGAAAGAATCAATTAAAAGCTGTTCATGGTTGCCCAGCAAGCAGCGATAGCCGCTTTCGCGAACGAAGTTAACCACCTGAAAGCTTTTGGGACCCCGATCGATCAGATCGCCCAAAAAATACACCTGGTCATCAGCGGACGGTGCGATCGCCATCAGCAGCCGCATCAGCCCGTCGTAGTGTCCGTGTACGTCTCCAATTACAATGCGCCGACCTTTGGTCACGCTAGTCGCCTCTTACTATTCAGTGAATGAATGGGCAGTGAATGAATGGCGATCGCTCTTGAGCGGTTACGAGGAAAGCAATCTGCCCGCACTCAAAGATATTTATGTGTCGTGATATTTACGATTATGCCCTGCCTGATCCAGAGAGAACCAAAAAACACGCACCCGATGCCCAAATCTACGCACAAGCTTTACTGACTTAAAGCTCGAATAAACTGCTGCAAATTTGCCAAAAAACCTTGTCGCGGCGGCGGAGTTGGCGTTCCATCCTCCGTTTTTCCTGCGGCTCGCGCCAAGATCGCCTCTAGCGCTTCGCCTACAGGTCGGCGCGGTTCTTCGGCCACCAGTTCGTAACCTGATTCTCGTTGTACCCAAACTTGCCAGGGTTGCGGATAGCGACGCAAAATCGCCGCGCCCTCTAACGGTCTGAGGTAGTAGCACGACTCAAACGTATTGAGCAAGCGATCGCGCAGTTGCCGTCCTGTCCAGCCGATGCCTACCGTCCCAACGTCTTCCAGTCGGGGGTTAAGCATCACAACAGGCCGTTCCGCTGCTTGACTACACAGTTCTTCCACCTGCGTCACTTCGACTGCGGACGGCTCAACAAAAATAAACAGTTTCTCTTCCGGCTGAATTTCCGCCTTCAGTTCGCCAATGCCGCGTACCGGATAATCCTGCTCGCCCCAATCCCGTCGCGCCAACGCTGCTGCGCCTGCATCGGGAAAGAAGACGCGCAGTTCGCTTCCCATGTCAGCAAAACCGGAATAAACTGCCCTGCGATCGGTAAAATCTTCAGTTCTGGAAAGACAAGCTCAACCTGAAGCCGCGTTAGGCCGTCAGCAAGTGCGGCTTGGGTGGCCTGTTTCGCCTGCTCGATCGCATCTTCAAGCGTATCGGGAATTTGACTCATGGGGCGGACATTCGGGGACAAAGATGAGCGAGCCAGAATCCTAAATCATACACGATAGAGCGATCGAATCGGTTAATTTTGCAGCACGTAGCCCTGGAGATTCTCAGGATTGAACTGCTTCAGAATACTCGTC
>JAAUTJ010000568.1 GCA_012031475.1 Leptolyngbyaceae cyanobacterium SM1_3_5
CCGCACGAATCGAAGGCTACGACATTTCGCACGTCCAAGGCTCGGATGCGGTTGCTTCGCAGGTCGTGTTCATTGATGGACTTCCCGGTAAGCAGCACTATCGGCACTACAAAATCAAAAATCCGACTGTGCGATCGGGTCACTCCGACGACTTTGCGAGCATGGCCGAAGTGATCAGCCGCCGCTTCCGCCGCTATGCCCAAGACCCGAATCTGAAGCGGATCGGCAACCCCGACTTTCCCGATTTGGTGATGATTGACGGCGGCAAGGGGCAGCTATCGGCAGTCGTGGAAGTGCTGCGCGAGATGAATTTGATGGAAGACGTGAAGGTAGTCAGCCTTGCCAAGCAGCGTGAAGAAATTTTTCTTCCGGGCGAATCGCTGCCGATCGAGACGGAGGCGGAACAGCCCGGAGTCCAGCTATTGCGGCGTTTGCGAGACGAAGCGCACCGTTTCGCCGTCAGTTTCCACCGCCAGCAGCGCAGCGCCCGCATGAGTCGATCGCGGCTGGAAGAAATTCCCGGTTTGGGGCATCATCGCCAGAAATTGCTGTTGGGACATTTTCGATCGATCGACTATTTGCGCGAAGCCAGCCCTAAGCAGATTGCCGAAGTTCCCGGCATCGGCCCCAAAATGGCACAGCAAATCTACGAATATTTCCATCCCCAAACGCCAGTCGAAGAAACCTCAGTGTCTTGAGTTGGACTGACTCGATCGCCACGCTGCTAGGCAGTGCTTTAAAACACGCCCTGGAGCGATCCCTCTGGCATTTTGCAAAAACCCCTAGCGGCGAACCGCCAGGGGAATGAATCAGGGTGCATCTACCATTCCCTTTTACCCTAAGTATCTGTAGCAATCCGGAAGAAACGAGGAATTTTTTTGCCGTGTTTTGCGGGGTGCGCCCCCGACACCCGATCCCCGATCCCGTCAATTAAACTTGTTGAGAATCGGCTTGAACTGAAAGAAGGCTTGCAGCATTGCCAGCATCGCATCGATCGAACTGGGATGCTTGCTTTCCTTCCACCAGGTCGCTTCGGTGTAGAGCATCTCGACCAGTTGGCGATTGTGTTCGATCGACAGATTCTCGAACTGCACACCCACGCGAGTACTTTGCGAGTCGGGCGTTATTCTAAGCAGCTTGGCCTCGATCGCAAAGTCATAGTCCGGCAGTTCGATCGTTACCGTTGCGTTCCAGGGAATCGATTCCGCTGGCATCACCAGATCGGCACCGCCTTCCGACAGGTTTTCGCTGTAGCCCCAGCAGGATCGATCGCCGGAGATCAATCGACAGCGCGTTTTGAGCGGAAAGCGATCCATGACGCGGCGTTCAGGCTGATCGATCGCACCGAGCAGGGCAACTGTCACCGTCATCAAGTTGTAAATCAGCCAGAATAATATAACGCCGAAGCCTTCCGCCTGAAGCGTTTGCCAAGTTCCCATCCAGTAGCCAACAACATGCAAAACTAGCGCGATTAACGTCAAGATAGCAATCACTAGCAGCGGCCAAGTGTTGATCAAGTTGTATCGCTTGCGGTTCGTAGTCACGCCTTTGGGCGTCACCACAAACGGTTTTCCAAACGGACTCCGCAGCGTGAAAAACAATCGCTGTACGCCGGGAAAACACAAAATAATTTCAAAGATTTCGTTCCAGAAAAAGGAAACCGTGTAGTTTACTGTCCAGCTAAAACTGCACACCTGAAAATCATGAACGGCAAGAAATAATACAGTGATTCATCCACTGTTGCCGCGTGCGGTGAAATTCCAACATAAATGCTAATCAGTGGAGACAACAGCATAATTGCCCGAAACAGCGGATTAAAACAGCCAATTAGCTGCACCAGCCAAAAGCTTTTTTGTGCCAAACTCATGCTTTTCCAAATTGGCACTTCATCCGCGCAATAAAAGATTTGCAGATTGCCTTGCAGCCAGCGCAATCGCTGTTTCAAAAAGTCCGAATAGTTGCGCGTCGATTCACCCATGCTGAGCTTTTCCGGCAGATAAAGCAGCTTCCAACCGCGAGTCAGCATGAAAGTGGAAGTTGGTGAATCTTCTGCGACGCAGCGCGTGTAGTATCCGCCAATATCTTCTAGCGCTTTCCGCCGCACCACATAAGAAGTTCCGCAGCACATGACGCTGTTAAACGTATCTCGCGTGGTTTGACCAAAGCTGAAAAACGTGGCGAGATCGTTTGGCAAAATGTGATCGACGCCGAGATTGCGGACGTGATGATCGGGATTGTAAAAGTCTTGTGGCGTTTGAATCATTGCCACATTTTCCTGCTGGAAGAAGCCAACTGTGCGCGTCAAAAAGCTTCTAAACGGCACAAAATCCGCATCCATAATTGTGATCAGATCGCCGCTGGTCAGCGGCAAAGCGTGATTCAGGTTTCCCGCTTTGGCATGTTTGTTATCTGAACGGCAAATGTATTTGCAACCTAACTGTTCTGCCAGTTCACGAATGTGCGATCGCCGTGTGTCGTCAAGAATATAAACTGTCTTGTTTGGATAGTCCATTGCCTGACAGCCCATGACGGTGCGCCGCACAATAAATTCCGGCTCATTGTACGTGGGCACAAACACATCAACTGAGGGCAAATACTCGCCCGATCGCACTTGCTGCTCGTAGCGATCGGCCTGCTTTATCCGCTGGCGATCAGTTGACCAAACGGATTGAATCGCAACGAGAATTAGCACGAAAAATCCGATCGCTTCGATGCCATATAGCAAGAGGCTAAATGCAAGGCTGGGAATGCTGGCAAAGTTAATGGTGGCGATCGTGCGCCAAACAAAATAGCGAACTGCCACGACAAACCAAATTGATTTAACCAGCGATCTTGTCCAATTGTTGGCCGGAATAAATCGCAGCAGTGAACAAAAGATCAATGCTGCAACGCTGGGCAGCGCCAAATCCCAACCGTGACTGGGAACCTGAAGTAGGTGCGGCAAAAATCGATCGATGGGCTTGATATTTTCTTCCAGCGGCAGAAAGGAAGGTCCCGTTGTTGTCCAAGCCGAAATATACAGAGCGCTTAGGCAAAAGATCATGCTGCCCAGGAAGATCAGCCAGGTGATGGGCGCGATCGAAACTTGACTAGAGCGACTTGATTTAGACACTAAACACAACCTCTGAAGACAGAAAGGGAAGCATTATTGAGGTTTTTCAGCCTGAGAGTTCCCGGTATTGTTGGAGGCGATCGCGACCCTATTTGGGTGCAGCGTTCCAACCGCTGATGGCAGACGGAAGAGAAGTGGGCAATTGAGGAATTGCAGCGGTTTTAGTAAAGCTGGCAAAAAAAATACTGCCCAAAAGCAACGTTGTGCTGGTCATAAATATCGCCCAAGTCCAGCCTGAAATCACACTTTGAGGTTTGGTGTGCGGTTGAAAGCGCTGTGTGCCTAGAACACTAGTTGATTGTGCTGGCGACTGTCCAGATTTAAGCGGTGTTGCAGTTGCTTCAACTGCCTGAATTGCAGATTCAAATTGAGAAGGGTGAGCCATTTTTTTGTCTGAGAAATTCAGTGAAAGTGGTTTAGAGGTGAAAGTGCTGCTTGACTGACAAAACTAGGAAGCTGGAAGGTCGCTCAGGACAATGAATTCACGCTTAACGACTGCTGATGTTGTTTGCTTGATGCCATTGATGGTTGTGGATCAGCAGTGCTCGCTAGCAGCACATAAACCTGAATTTGCCACTGTCGAGTCAGGCACAAG
>JAAUTJ010000569.1 GCA_012031475.1 Leptolyngbyaceae cyanobacterium SM1_3_5
CACTCCGCCCCCGCGAACAATCCTCAAAGTCCCCCATGCATGGGGATTTGGGGGGGCTTCCCCAGAGCAAAACTGCTCATCAAACTGACATTTCATTAGCCTCTACGTCGCAACGCAAAAGCAGCCTTATGAACGAAGCTGAACGGCTACGCAACTTAGTGGAAGAAACCTGTCGGCATTCTCCGGGCAGCGTCCAGCGGCAGCGTGGCCTAACGCAGATTATTCGATCGACCACGCCGAAATTGTGGCGCGACTATTCGCCCTACTATGCCGACGCGCTGCAACAAACCTGGGTGTATTTCTGCCAAAACATCTGCGACGCCAAAACCGGAGCGCAATATGACCCCAACTTTTGGCAGCGTCGCGACCTGGCTGAATGCCTACCTGAAGCGGCGACTGCAAGACGGCTTTATCGAACAGCAAAAGCGGGCAGCGCAGACGGCAGTGAAGCGATCGCCCAGTGACGAAGCGATCGATCCGGTAGACAATCTTGCTGCCGAACCTGACGCCCCGCCGATTTTGGAAGACGTGAAAGCCTGGGTGGAAGCCGATGACAGCGGTGAACTGCGCCGAGTTCACATCGAAGGACATCCGGCTGTGACGGTTCAGCAATTGATTTTGCGACGCTTGCCGCCGGAAACCAGTTGGAAAGAGCTAGCGGCAGAATTTGGCCTCTCAGTTTCCACGCTCAGCAGCTTCTATCAGCGGCAATGTTTACCCCGCTTGCGTAAATTTGGCGAATCAGAAGGATATCTATGAAGGAGGTGTCCCGATGACCTACACAGACGACCTTGAAATTGCACTACCGATTCCGCAGTCCGCTTTCCAGATGGCCGATCGCCTCGCCGCCCGACTGCCTCATTCCAAAACGGCTCAGGTGCGCCAAAATACGATCGCCGTTTCGGTCGTCGAAAACTATCTGCACCTGATGGGAATTGTCTGCGATCGCGTCGCCAGCGATAGCGCCAATCCCGTCATGCAGCTTAGCGCCGACATTGCCGACCTGATGATTGTCCACGCCGGACGGCTCGAATGTCGCCCGATTTTGCCGAATGCCCAGGTCTGCACGATTCCGCCGGAAGTTTGGGAAGACCGGATCGGCTACGTGATCGTGCGGATTGACGAGGCGCAACAGCAGGCGAGTTTGCCTCGGCTTTGTCCGCCGCGTTGAGGCTGAAGAAGTTCCGCTCAGTCAGCTTCAGCCGATCGAAACTCTGTTGGATCATCTTGATCGCCTCCTGCATTCCACTTCCGCGATCACCGTTCTGAGCCAGTGGCTACAGGGCGCGATCGAAACCGGATGGCAGTCGATCGAATCGCTGCTGAATCCGCCGCAGCTTGCCTTTCGCGGTGAGCCGTCTTCTGCAACGAGGCTCGGCAAATCGATCGCACTGGGTAATCACGCGATCGCCCTGACGATCGAACTGATGCCAACCGCCGACGAACTTGACATTCTGCTTCAGGTGCATCCGCTCGACGCGCCCACCTTGCCGCCGCAGCTTCAGCTTACGATTTTGGATGAAGAAGCAGTGTTCTTGGAAGCGCGATCGCGACAGGCCGACGACTTCTTGCAGCTACGCTTTAGCGGCAGCGTGGGCGAACGCTTCACGGTGCAACTCGCGATCGAGCAGTCCAGCGTCACTGAGGAATTCATCATTTAGGAGGCGACTGATGAATGATTGCGTCGTCTTAAAATTCAGCGGCAGCTTTGAGTCGGGCTTCTCCGTCACGATGCAGATCTCAGAAGACGGCAGCTTGCCCGCGATCGAAATCACCGCGAGTCTGCCCGCAAATGCCGAGTTGCCGCAGGCGTATCAGGATTGGCGATCGAGCTATCGGCAGTTCGGCTCGTTTCGGCTGAACGCCCCCAAGCGCAAAAGACCAACGTTTCCCTCGTGGCCGACTGTCGATCGACCGCGCAAACCCTGAGCGATCGCCTGAATGCGTGGCTGAGCGGCGACGCTTTCCGCCCGATTCGCGAAAAATGGCTGGAGCAGCTTCAGCCCGCCGACCCAGTGCGAATTCTGCTGCAAACCGAAGATCCAATTCTGCAACGCCTGCCTTGGCATCAGTGGGACGTGATCGATCGCTACCGTCAGGCCGAACTCGCCCTCAGCCTGCCGAATTATCAGCGATTAGGGCGATCGCCCACACCACCGGGCATCAGAATTTTGGCGATTCTGGGCAGCAGTGACGGCATCGACATCGAAGCCGATCGCCGCCTGCTTGCACAACTGCCGGATTCGGAAGTGTGTTTTCTGGTCGAACCTGCGCGAGCAGAATTGAGCGATCGCCTCTGGTCGCAACCCTGGGACATTTTGTTTTTCGCCGGACACAGCTTCAGTACAGAAGACAGCACCGAGGGCAAGCTGGCAATCAATCCGCTGGACAGCCTGTCGATCGAAGAGTTGCGCTACGGCCTGCGAAGCGCGATCGAGCGCGGCTTGCAGCTTGCCATCTTCAATTCCTGCGACGGCTTGGGACTGGCTCGCAATCTCGCAGATCTCCAGATTCCCCAGATGATCGTGATGCGCGAACCCGTGCCCGATCGCGTCGCCCAAACCTTCCTCAAATCGTTTCTGACGGCTTTTTCACAAGGCATTCCGCTCTATGCCGCAGTGCGCGAGGCGCGAGAACACCTGCAAGGACTGGAAAGCCAATTTCCCTGCGCCACTTGGCTACCGATCGTCTGCCAAAATCCCGCCGTTGTGCCGCCCACATGGGAAACTTTACGCGGTCAACCCGTCCGCCCTGCCGCTCGACGGACGATCGCCGCCGTCCTCCTAATCAGCCTCGCCGTCGCCGCCGTAACCAGTGCCGTGCGCTATGCCGGAATCCTCCAGCCGATCGAGCTTTGGGCTTTCGATCGAATGCTGCGATCGCGTTCGGCTGAACCGATCGATTCGCGCCTGCTGATCGTCGGCATCACTGAGGCTGAGATTCAGGCGCAGCAGGGAAAAGGGTCGCTCTCGGATGCCACGCTCGATCGACTGTTGGCGCAATTGGAAGCCGCCAAACCGCGAGCGATCGGACTGGATTTGTACCGCGATTTTCCGGTTGAGCCGAATCAGCCGCGCTTGGCCGATACCGTTCCGCAAGCTCGCGATCGCCTCCAGAACACGCCCAATCTGATTGCCGTCTGCAAAGCCAGCGACCCGGAAAACGACATTACCGGAGTTGCTGCGCCGCCTGAAGTGGAAATCGATCGCGTCGGCTTCAGCGACTTTTGGGAAGATGCCGACGGCGTTCTGCGCCGACAGGTGTTGTTCATGACGCCCAACCCTGCCTCGCCCTGCACCACGCCCTACGCCTTCAGTACGCAACTCGCCTTTCGCTACCTCCACGCCGAAGGCATTCGCGCCCAGCTTCACTGCCGACGGCAACCTCCAGCTTGGCGAGCTTGTCCTACCGCGCCTCGCCGCTCATGCCGGAGGCTATCAGGGTATCAACGCGCAGGGCAACCAAATTTTGATCAACTATCGCCCCAAAGCGGCTCAGGTGACGCTGACGCAAGTGCTGAACGGTCAGGTGCAGCCCGCCGCCATTCGCGATCGCATTGTCCTGATCGGCGTGGTTTCCCGAAAATTCCGCCGACATTTGGGCAACGCCCTACGGCACACATCCCGCCCAGCGAATGCCCGGAGTGACGGTGCAATCGCAGATGATCAGCAAATTTTGAGCGCGGCGATCGATCGGCG
>JAAUTJ010000570.1 GCA_012031475.1 Leptolyngbyaceae cyanobacterium SM1_3_5
CGCGCAGAACGACCGCAGCAACGCGGTCAAAATGTCTCGATGATTGGAGCAATCGGCCTGAGGGGTGTGATTTACTCAAGTGAGCCTGTTGGGGGCAATCGATGGCTTAACCTTTGAGGCGTTTGTGGCGCAAAGGCTCGTTCCCAAGTTGTGGCCCGGTGCTTGTGTGGTGATGGACAACTGCTCGATTCACAAAGGCGAAGAGATTGAGCAATGGATTACCCAAGTTGGGGCAAGGCTGGTTTACTTGCCTGCATATTCCCCGGATTTTTCGCCCATCGAGAACTGCTGCCAAATAACCGGAAAAATGGCAAATCATAAAGCATGAGCGTAAAATAGAGTCTTTCCCATTTGTGCAGCGCATCAAGCCTGTGACTTTTTCTCCCCCGATCGAACTCGACTTCAACACGCTGTTTCCGTTTGCGCTCGATGAGTTTCAGCAGCAGGCGATCGCCGCCCTCGATGCCGGGAAATCCGTTGTCGTCTGCGCCCCGACCGGATCAGGCAAAACCCTGATCGGTGAATATGCCATCTATCAAGCGTTGCGGCGCGGTCGGCGCGTCTTCTACACCACACCGCTCAAAGCCCTGTCCAACCAGAAATTGCGCGACTTTCGCGATCGCTTCGGAGCCGAACAGGTCGGACTCTTAACAGGCGACGTTTCGATCAACCGCGACGCCCCGATTCTGGTGATGACGACCGAAATTTTCCGCAACATGCTCTACGGGACGCCGATCGGGGAAGTCGGCACGTCGCTGATTGGTGTCGAGGCCGTCGTGCTGGACGAGTGCCACTACATGAACGATCGACAGCGCGGCACGGTCTGGGAAGAGTCGATTATCTACTGTCCGCCCGATATCCAGCTTGTCGCGCTTTCCGCCACTGTGGACAACAGCGACCAACTCACCGACTGGCTCAACGAGGTTCACGGCGCGACGGAATTAATTTATTCGGACCATCGATCGGTTCCGCTCCAGTTCCACTTCGGCACGGGAAAAGGCTTGCTGCCCCTGCTCAACCCCAGCGGCAAAGGCATCCACCCCAGCCTCAAACAGAAAAAAGGCGCGAAAGGCGGCGCACCCAAACAAGAACCCGCCAACTTGCCGTTCATCGTCAGCCAGCTTCAGCAGCGGAACATGCTGCCCGCGATCTATTTCATCTTCAGCCGCAAGGATGCGACAACGCCGTCAAAGAGCTAGATAAATTCTCGCTGGTCAACGATCGCGAAGCCGCAAAGCTGCAACAGCAAATCGACAGCTTTCTCGATCGCAACCCCGACGCCGCCCGCAGCGGACATATCGCCTCGCTCTATCGCGGCATCGCCGCCCACCACGCTGGAGTTTTGCCCGCCTGGAAAGTGATCATCGAAGAATTGTTTCAGCAGGGCTTGATCAAAGTCGTGTTCGCAACGGAAACGCTGGCAGCCGGAATCAACATGCCCGCCCGCACAACCGTGATTTCCAGCTTGTCCAAGCGCACCGATCGCGGCCATCGCCTGCTGACGCCCTCCGAATTTCTGCAAATGGCCGGACGAGCCGGACGGCGCGGCATGGACGACTTGGGGCATGTCGTGACGCTGCAATCGCGCTTTGAAGGATCACGGGAAGCTGGATATCTCGCCACCTCCAAGCCCGACCCGCTGGTCAGCCAGTTCACGCCCAGCTACGGCATGGTGCTGAACCTGCTGCAAACCCATTCGATCGAAGACGCCCAAGAGCTTGTAGAGCGCAGCTTTGGGCAATACCTTTCCAGCCTGAAATGGCGACCGCAGCGCGAAGAAATCGATCGCCTGAAAATGGAGATCCGCCATCACCAAGCCCAAATTGAGGCGATCGACCCCGAACTGCTCGCCAGCTTTGAGAAACTGCAAGGCCGCACTAAAGAAGCCCGCCGCCTGCTGAAAATTCTGCAAGAGCAAGCCCTCGAACTTGCTGCCCACGACCTTGCCGCCTCGCTTCAGTTTGCCGTTGCCGGAACCGTCCTCAGTTTGAAGGGCAAATATGTCCCCACCGCCACGCCGCTGCTCGCCGTCCTGATCGCCAAAGCTCCGGGCGCAGGCCAGTTTCCCTATCTCACCTGCCTCACCCAGGACAACCGCTGGCGCGTCATCAGCGTCAGCGATGTCGTCGGGATGCACTCTGATGTGCCGCGCATCGAAGCCGTAGACGATCTATCCCCGCCGATCGATCTGATCATCAAACCCGGACAACTCCGCAGCGGCGACGATCGCACTGCCCCAATTGCCGCCCAAATTGCCCAGGTCGCCTTTGAAACTGCACCAGAAGTCCGAGAGCAGCAAGCCCTGGTTGAGCAGCTAGAGGCCGAACTCGCCAACCATCCCGCCCAGTCCTGGGGCAATCCTAACAACCTGCTCAAGCGCCGCGCCAGAGTGCAGCAGTTGCAGGTGGAACTGCACGATCGCCAATTCAAACTGGAGCAGCGATCGCACCACTACTGGCAGGAATTCCTGAATTTGATGCGAATTTTGCAGCATTTCGGCTGTCTCAACGACGTGGAACCGACTGCACTTGGCGAAGTTGCCGCTGCCGTCCGAGGCGATAACGAACTGTGGCTCGGTCTGTGTCTGGCATCTGGCGAACTCGACCACCTCGATCCGCATCAACTGGTGTCTGCGATCGCCGCCCTCGTCACCGAAGTCTCGCGCCCCGATAGCTGGACAAGATACGATCGCTCTGCCGCCGTCGAAGACGCTCTGGCCGGACTGCGTGGCATTCGTCGCCAGCTTTTCCAACTGCAACGCCGCTATCAGATCGCTCTTCCCGTCTGGCTGGAAACCGACTGGATTGCCCTGGTCGAACAGTGGGCATTGGGCGTTGAGTGGCCGGAACTCTGCGCCAATACGAGCCTCGACGAAGGCGACATCGTGCGAATTTTGCGGCGGACGCTCGATTTCCTCTCCCAAGTGCCACACGTCCCACACCTGAACGACGACCTCCAGCGCAACGCCAAACGCGCCATGCAATTGATCGATCGCTTCCCGATCAACGAAACCGTCGATTAACTTTTGCGAAGCAGTTCGGAAAGTGCGATCGTCCCTTTCGGCTTCCACCCCTCCACCCCGCCGCCAACTTCTAAATTGGGGAGGTAGGGTTGGGGCGAGCTTCGCAACATGGACAATTTCTTAAGAGATTTTGAAGAATTTTTTGACCAGGCATCCGATGAGTTTTTAGCCTTCGTGCGGGAAGTGGAAGGTCGATCGGAACCCAATCAGTTTAGAACCGAGGTTCGCCGTCCTGCCCCATCGCGCCCTCCTGCTCCGGTTCAATCGCCGCCGCCTGTTGAAGAAGTTCAGCCCGATCGCTCTCCCGCCGTCAGCCTCGACGAAATTGGCGGGCTGTCCGAAGTGCTGCGCGAACTGCGCGAACTCGTTGAACTACCACTGAAACGTCCCGATCTTCTCAAGATGCTGGGCTTAGAACCCACATCCGGCGTTCTGCTCGTTGGTCCTCCGGGAACCGGGAAAACTCTGACCGCCCGCGCTCTGGCGCAAGCCTTGGACGTGAACTACATTGCGATCGTCGGTCCCGAATCATCGGCAAATTCTACGGAGAAGCCGAATCCCGCCTGCGCCAACTCTTCCAAAAAGCCGCCCGCTCCGCCCCCTGCATCATCTTCATTGACGAAATCGACAGCCTCGCCCCCGATCGCGCCAAAGTCGATGGCGAAGTCGAAA
>JAAUTJ010000571.1 GCA_012031475.1 Leptolyngbyaceae cyanobacterium SM1_3_5
GATCGCGACCCGGAAGCAATCGCCGCCAACTATGCCCGCTGTTTGACTCCGCCCCGCCTGATCGATCGCGACACGGCAGCAGAAATTGAGCCTTTGCTCGATCGAAGTGCGATTTCTGGAGCGCTCCACGTCCGTCACGGTCACGTTTCTCCGACTGCGATCGTCAAAGCCTATCAGCAGGCAATGCAGCGGTTGGGCGGCGCGATCGAATACGCAGAGGCGATCGGCTTTCTGCGATCGGACAATTCGGTGACGGGTGTGCAAACCAGCGATGCCGTTTACTTGGCGGCGCAGGTGATTGTCGCAGCAGGATCGGCAAGCCGTCAGTTGGTGAAGTCTTTTGCTCCGGTGCGCCTCTACTTTACAGTTGCGGAACTGATCCAAACGCCGCCGATCGATCTAGAACTACACTCGATCGTCATGCCTGCTGAGCAAAAGCGCTTTGCAATGGAAGCCGTTGCAGGCCGCGCCGAAACCGATCACCGCTGGAATCAACCCGGCCAAGAACTTACCGCGCCGATTCTCGATGCGGGCGTGGTGCAGATGCGCGATCGCAGCTTGCGAATCGGTCAAATCAGCCGCACCTTCAGCGATCCAACCGTAACGATCGATCGCACCCAAAGCGAAACCGCGATGCGGGAAGCGATCGAGCGAGTGCTGCCCGACCTCAAAAACGTGCCGGGAGACTGGCACACCTGCACGGTTGCCTTCAGCGGCGACGGACTGCCGATCGTTGGTGCCGTCCCCGGAATCGAAAACTTAATCGTGTTCTCTGGCTTCAGCAATCCGTTTTCCCTGGTTCCGCCCATAGCGCGGCGGTTTGCTCAGCACGCCGCAGACGATCAGGTTTTGACACAGTTGGCGATCGATCGGTTTGATCCAGCGGCGATGAAGCAGTAGGGGGGCGATCGGGCGATCGCCCCCCTACTGATCTAGAAGAACGCAGGCTGATGGCGAATCAGGCTGAGGAATTCTTCGCGGGTTTTCTGGTCATCTTGAAAAACGCCCAGCATGGCGCTGGTGACCGTCCACGATCCGGGCTTTTGGACGCCGCGCATCACCATACACATGTGCGTGGCTTCCATCACAACGGCGACGCCTTGCGGTTCCAAAATGGATTGGACGGCTTCGGCAATTTGGCGGGTCAGGCGTTCTTGCACCTGCAAACGGCGCGAATACATCTCGACAATGCGAGCGAGTTTGCTCAAGCCGACGACTTTTTGATTGGGAATGTAGGCGACATGGACGCGACCCATAAACGGCAGCATGTGGTGTTCACACAGGCTGAAGGCGTTGATGTCGCGCACCAAGACCATTTCGTTGTGGCCTTCGTCGAAAATTGCGCCGTTCACTAGCTGCTCTAGCGATTGGCTGTAGCCGCTGGTCAAGAACTGCATCGCTTCAGCGACGCGCTTCGGCGTTTTCAGCAGACCTTCGCGCTCAGGTCTTCGCCAACACCCAGCAAAATTTCGCGCACGGCGGCGGCCATCTGCTCGGTGGCATCGGTCTTGTTCGGCTGCAATTTCGGTTGGTCTTGGCCGTTCAGCGTGTTGCGATCGGGGCGAACTTCAACATTCAAGCCATCAGCGTCGGTCAGTGCAGCTTTGGGAGCGTTGCCGTTGGAAGAAGCAGTAGTCATAGGTTTGTGAAGAGAATCAACAATGAAGTCAAGCGGGGCTAGAAACAAGCGATCGACTACAGCGCTCCCGCACTCGGCGCAATGGTCAGATCTTCAATTACAGCTTGGTCGGGCAAAAAGAACCGTGTGCAAAATGGTTTGCGCGACAATTTCGGGCGTGAGCATTTGGGCGCGATCGAAATCGGCCTGAACCGTCTCGGTATCCCAAAGCGGCGTATTCACCGAGCCTGGAGAAACCGACACGACGCGAATGCCGTGAGCGCGTTCTTCGACGGCCAGCGTTTTTGACAAAGCAACGAGGGCAGCTTTGCTGACGCTGTAAGCACCCCAGCCCGGAAACGCATTGGCAGCGGCGATCGAGGCAATGTTGACGATCGTGCCGCGTTTGCGACTTCGCATTTGGGGCAGAACCGCCTGAACGCACTGAAAAACGCTGGTAAGATTGAGCGTCATCACCTGCTGCCAGTCTTCGAGGGAAGTTTCAAACAGCAAATTCGTGTAGCCCATGCCCGCGTTGTTAATCAGCACGTCGATCGGCAGATCGATCGCTTGCAGTTTGGCTTTAACGGTTTCAACTTCAGCCAGATCGATCGCAACTGCCTGTGCAGTCACACCAAACGATTGGGCTTTGGCCGCAACCGCTTCGAGCTTGGCGATCGATCGACCGACCAGCACCAGACTAAATTCTGCCTGCGCCAGCGCGATCGCCGTTGCCTGACCGATACCGCTGCCCGCCCCGGTAATGAGGGCGTGGCGATGTATGGAAGAAGTCATGAATTCTGTAAAGTCCGCTGCGGTGCGTCTTAGGGGGGTGAGCGAAAAACTAGCAGCAACACCGACATAGACTAAGTTGGCATGGCAGCTAGCTGAGCCACATTGCTTACAAACAAAGAACAGCAATTCGGTCAACAAAGCGCTAATCGGCTTGATTATTGCCTGTCATGTACCCGAAGACTGAGAAATTGTAAACAATTGTTGACTTTAACATTATAGCATTGGCGATCGAGGGCGACAGATTGCTTTTTAGCAGCGATCGCGTGTTCAACTATCGGCTTTCTTCAAACTGGCCGATCGATCGAAACTTTTGATATCTCATATCCCGCCGCTGCACGTTGCTCATTTGCGTCAGGTCGGCCAGATTTTCGAGCAAAGCGCTTTTGAGCGTTTCTGCGGCCTGAAGCGGATTGGCGTGAGCCGCGCCGATCGGTTCCGGCAAGATTCGATCGAGAATGCCCAACTCCTTCAGGTCTTGGGCGGTAATTCGCAAGGCTTCCGCCGCTTGGGGCGCTTTGGCGGCATCCCGCCACAAAATCGCCGCGCACGCTTCGGGACTGGCGACCATGTAAACCGAATGCTCAAACATTAAAAGGCGATCGCCCACGCCAATGCCCAAACGCGCCGCCCGATCCGCCTTCACCAATGATTGTGCAGAGAATCGGCACGTCGAGCCGAAACATTTCGCGCAAATTGTAGGCGATCGCTTCGCCCTGTCCGAGTCGTTCCGCTTCGAGTCCGGCGTATGCGCCCGCCGTGTCGATGAACGTGATGATCGGCATTCCAAACCGATTGGCGTGATCCATCAGCCGCATCGCTTTTCGGTAGCCGCTGGGCGAGGCCATGCCAAAGTTGCGCGTCACGTTTTCCTTCATGTCGCGGCCTTTTTGGTGGCCGACAATCACGACCGGGCGATTTTCGATTCTCGCCACGCCGCCGACGATCGCCGGATCGTCGTGCCCTGTGCGGCGATCGCCATGCAGTTCGATCCAGTCGTCTGCGATCGCCTGAATATAATCAAGCGTACTGGGGCGGCGGGGATGGCGAGCCACCTGCAAGCGCTGCGCGGGCGTCAGGTTGCCAAAAATATCTTGTCGAAGCTGAACGGCTCTGGTTTCAAGCTGGCGAATTTGGTCAGACACATCAACATCGTTTTCTTCGGCCAGTTCGCGAATCTGCCCGATCCGAGCTTCTAGCTCAACGAGCGGTTTTTCAAATTCCAAAAGAATCGGTCTGCGTTCTGTCACTGCCATGTCGCCCAGACACT
>JAAUTJ010000572.1 GCA_012031475.1 Leptolyngbyaceae cyanobacterium SM1_3_5
GCGATCGCCAATCCGGCGTCGGTGAAGTGATCCCCAAGCCCTGAAGCAAATCGTGATACATCGCAGCGGCGTACTGGTCGGGTTTGAGCGCCACCGGATCGGTGAGAAACCAGTTTCCCGGTTTGCCGTAGCCGATGCGTCGTGAGATTCCGGTTAGCCACAGCAGCAGGCCAACCGCCGATCGCGAACCGAGCGAAAGCGCAACGGTGTAGTCGCGATCGCGCAGGACGCCAAGCAGGTTTGCCCAGTCTGCGGGAGAGTTGCGGTCTTTAAAATCAAACGTCAAAACATCGGTGACGGATTTGGAAACGCGATAGGCGCTTTTGGCACGGGGTTCGACCACCACATCGATTTCCGCATCCGGGTAATTTTGCTTGAGATCGTCGAGCGTTGGGAAAAACAAGATTTGATCGCCAATGCCGCCGGGGACGAGAGCCACGATTCGCATTTTGTTAAGAAAATTATTGGTTACGAATAGTCGCTCTTCATTCTAGAGGAAGACTTCCCATCGCAGAACAGCTACCAGAGAAGGACACCTTAAGAGAAAATAGAAAAATTTGAATTGAGGATACGTTCGATCGCCCCCGCCATCGAACAATCGATCGGGAGAGAACTGTGTATTTACTGATTCCAGCCGCCGGATCAGGTCGCCGTATGGGTAGCGATCGCAATAAGCTTTTGCTGCCTTTGCGGGGTCAGCCCCTACTCGCTTGGACGCTGAGCGCCGCCAAAGCCGCCGAATCGATTCACTGGATCGGCATCATCGGTCAGCCAGACGACTGGCCGGACTTCAAAGAAATTGCTTCAAATTTGGGCTTGCGCGTCCATCTGATTTCCGGCGGCACAACGCGCCAAGAATCCGTGTATCGCGGCTTGCAGGCGCTTCCGGCTGTGGCCGATCGCGTCTTGATTCACGATGGCGCTCGCTGTTTGGCAACGCCAGATTTGTTCGATCGCTGTGCCGAATCACTGCAAAAGCATTCCGGCTTGATCGCCGCTGTTCCGGTCAAGGACACGATCAAGGTAGTTGAGTCGGAATCGCTGCAAATTGCTCAGACGATCGATCGATCGCGCCTCTGGGCCGCCCAAACGCCGCAAGGCTTTGAGGTGGAAAAGCTGCGTCGATGTCACGCTCAGGCCGAACAGCAGCGCTTAGAAGTCACCGACGACGCGGCTTTGTTTGAGCATTTTGGCTTGCCCGTGCAGATTGTTCCAGGCGAAGATACAAATTTGAAGGTCACAACTCCGGTGGATCTGGCGATCGCGCAGTACATCTTGCAGCAGCGCGACAGCTAGCTTTTGTCGGACAGCAGAAGCCGCGAAATCAATTTCCAGCTAAAAGTAAAACTCCGTTCAAACCAGTGAAAGTCTGACACGATCGGCTTTTCAGTCAGTTTCAACTGACTTAAGCTTTTAGCCCGAACTTTAGTTAGGGCGATCGAAGCAGCCCCCTAGATCCCCCATAAATGGAGGACTTTGAGGAGGGTTGGCGGATGCGATCGTTTCGCAAACCTTCGCTAGCGCCTGTCGCGACTTCGCTTTCGCTGCCGAGCGATCTAGCGGATCGACGGGCTGGCCTCAAAGTCCCCCACGTGTGGGGGATTTAGGGGGCTTTCTCGATCGAACCTTAGCCGACCAGTTCCTTCACTTTGTTCATGATCCCCACCGGATCGATCCCCTGATGCGGATACTGCTCCCACAGGCCACCGCAGCCTTCGTGGTGCGTTCCCAGGTGGGCATATTTGGGCGTGAAACCGCGCTCCAGCAGCCAGGTTCCGAAGCGGCTACCGAGTCCCGTCCGGCGGTTGAAGGCTTCCGAGACGAGAACAAACGGCGCTTTGCCAACTTTCGCCAGCATTTCTTCATCGACGACGTTTAGCGTCGCTTTGTTGATCAAGCCCACCTCAATTCCTTCTTGTTTGAGGCGTTCAACTGCATCAACAGCACGATACAAACCTTCGCCAAAGCTGACGATATATCCGGCTGAGCCTTCGCGGATGACTTCATCTTTGCCCGGAGTAAACTGATAGCCGCTGCCGTAAAAATCGTTGCCGTTGCTATCAAGAATGTTCGGAGTTTTCGATCGCGTCGAGAACACAAATCGCATTCCGGGCTGATGGAAAATCGCCTCGATGCAGGCGCTCATTTGAGCGGCATCGGCAGGGAAATACAGCGCGGTCGGATAGCCGTCATCCAGGCCATTGTCGGCAAACATGTTGTTGATGCCAAAGTGACAGGTGTTGTCGGCCATGTCATCAATGCCCGCATGAGAGAAATGACAAAGCACGTTCGATTTGTTCAATCGCGCCATTGTGATTTCCGAGATGCACATTTCCAAAAAGGCGCTGAACGTGGCAAAAATTCCCTGTTTGCCCTCGGCCATGCCAAATCCGGCAGCGGCGGAAAAGTTGCCCCGCTCCATGATCCCGCCATTGATGAAAATTTCGGGATAGGCATCGTGAATTGGCTTGAAGCCGACCGAGCCTTCCAGATCGCTGTCGATCACCAGGACTTTTGCTTTGCGATCGCTCTCGCTCATCTGCCCCAGCACTTTCACGACCGCTTCGCCAAACACGACGCGATTGGCTTTCATTTTGTCGCCCGAACCGAGGAAGGTGTAGTCCTGCTTGGGATACTGCACGTTCTTGAGGAAATTCACGGCATCCGTCAGGCCGCGCTTTTCGAGGTAGGGAATCGCATTTTTCACGGGGATCACATCATGACCGTGATTTGATCCTTCGATCCCTTCGATGCCAACCGCCATTTTGCGCTTGTTGACCAGGGCGATCGGTCCCGGCGTCGTCACGGCGGCGCACATCCGGCGATACAGATCGTCAATGTCTTCGCCGTCGCCCTCATTCACTGGCATTCCGTGACCTTCCAGCGTTTTTGTGACCGAGAATCCGGGCAGATAGTCGGAAGGATGTCCGGCGATCGTCACGTCGTTGTCGTCAATCAACAGCTTGACGTTGAGATGCTGCGCCACTGCCAGCCGAGCCGCCTCTGCATCGTTGCCTTCCTGCTGCGAACCATCCGAACCGAGACAAACCACCACCTTGCCGGGATTCGCCAGCGCAACCCCGTTGATGTACGGCCACATGTGCCCCAACCGACCAGAACTGAACTTGATCCCCGGAGCCATGCCCAATTCGGGGTGTCCGGGCAGCATCGAATGCGCTTCGCGATAGCGGACAAGCTGTTCGGCGGGGAGATCGCCGTAAATGGCCGCCATCAGGTATTGCGTCGCGACCCGATGTCCAGCTTCATCAAAGAAAATTGGCACAAACTTGTCCGGTGCGCCTCGGAAAAACGCATCAAGAATCACCACTTCCGGCACGGTGTCATAGGGGCCACCCGTATGTCCGCCGACACCTTTGGCGGCTCCGGTGGCCGTGAACAGCACGATCGCATCGCGGCACAGTTGAATATTGTTTTTCAGGGCTTGCCGCTGGTCGTCCGTTAGCGTCGGATTGGCGGGATCAAGCGCAATTTTTTGATAGGCACCCAGATCGATCGGAAAAGGAGCGGGAGTTGTCATGACCAGATTCCTATGGCAGCTTTGACGGCACGATTCACCAAAACTATAGAACGATTTGGGGGTGTCGGGTGTCGGGTGTCGGGTGTCGGCGATTGGGGTATTGGGCGGTAGAGACGCGAGATCTCGCGTCTCTACGGAA
>JAAUTJ010000028.1 GCA_012031475.1 Leptolyngbyaceae cyanobacterium SM1_3_5
CACCCGCTCAGCGGCAGAAGTTTCCGCCGATCGCGCCAGATTTCGTGATGGAGCTACGTTCACGCACCGATAGTTTGGAGACGCTGCAACAGAAGATGCAGGAATATCTCGACAGCGGGGTACGCTTGGGCTGGCTGTTTAATCCACAAGATCAGCAGGTGGAGATTTATCGGCAGGGTGAAGCCAAGGAAGTGCGGCCACTGCCGACTGAGCTTTCAGGTGAGTCGGTTCTACTGGGATTTCGCTTGGCGATCGATCGCTTTGACGACGATTAGCTTTCATCACCTAAATTTAGCCTTTTGGCCTTTTTGCTTTTCAATAAAAGCTAGTTTATTGTAGCTGCAAGCACCTGTCGCCCTGCGGTTTCCATCCGCTTCTCGCTTTGAGTTTGCGTTTGAAGCAGGTTGGCTTCGAGGCGATCGCCAATGCCATCCAGTAATCAACGACACCCTGAGCGAAGACACTAGCCCTCGCTTCCAGGCGAGAGATCCCGAACCGACCGACGCAGGGCTTCACCTCCAATCGATCGCGCCTGCGTTCAGATTTCGACCACGCCTGCATCAATCATCTGCTGATTCGGGGGAAACAGTTGGTCATCTGCCTCCAAAATGACAATTTCAAGATCGCTGCTCAAGGCTCGAAGCGCTTGATACATTCGGTAGCTCGCTTCCATCTCTGCGGGCAAATTCCACGCCACCAAGTACAACTGCGACCAAAAGTTCAGGGGGCGATCGGCAATCACATCGCCCGCAATCGCCAATCGAGTTGCGCCATACTCGGCTCTAAGCAGTTCGGCAGCGCGTTGTGCCACTGTCCGCCATTGGGCTTTTTGTGATTCGTCGGTAAGCTTCTGAGTGCGAGTGTTGAGCAAGGCCGCGACCCACTGTTGGGGATGAAACAGCCGCAGTGCGTCCAACAGTCCCAAACTCATCAGCAGCATTCCAGTTAAGCCCCGCACTCCTGGCTCGCAGCCAATCCAGGGTTTCCCATCCACAAATTCAAACTTGGACTCTGGCACCCAGTACAGATAGTCCTCAAAGGCGATCGCCACTGGTTCAAGTCCGATCGAGAACTGGGTGGGCAACCTGTTCCAGTCAATGCCGCTGGCGTGAGAACGGATGCGATCGCCGAGCACCAGATCAGGCGTCATCTCAAACAGGTTCCAGTTGCCGCGATAGTCGTGCGCTCCTTGCACCCACAGTTGTTCCGGCAGAAAAATCAGTCCGGGTACGCTCGCAACCGCATAACGTCCGTTTGCATCGGGAACCTGCGTTTCATACACTCCCTCGACCCAGCGCTGGAAGTGAACGATTTCTTGCTCACTATCGATCGTCCACAACTCCGGGACACCCGCTGCTTGGTAGCGCGATCGCTTGATCTCCAAGTCATGCGCTTCACAGCCGGGTGTAATAAATTCGACAACGATTTCTGCGGAGCCATCGAGATAGTACTCGTAGAGCGAGTTCCTGCCCCGATCGTAGAAGAACATGGCATCAGGCATCAGCGCATCGTCTTCCAGTCGATTGACAAACGAGCCGCTGCCGATCGATCGGCCAGGGCTTTTGCCCTGCTCCTCCAGCCGAAAAAATGCCATTTCCACCGACTCTTTGACCGCAGCACGTTTCAAGTTTCGGCGCGACAGCAGCGTGGGCTTGTCTGGTTCAAACTCAACGCTTGCTGCCCAGTTCTGTTGGTCTAAGAAATTGAGGTCATCGAGGGCACTGACGGCAGGCGCACCAAAAACGAGGGTCATCGCTTGCCACCATAGTGTTTCAGGAGCCAGAGCAATCGCGGCCTCCAAGCCCCAACCGCGTAGAATCTGACTGAGCAATCGACGGCTGTGGGTTGCACTCTTACCCACAACCAGTTGACCGTCAATCAGTTCGAGTTTGGTGCGCGGCTCCCACAAGATGTACTCGTCAAACAGGTCAGACGCCATCGATTCAACCTCAAACGCTGCCGCGATTATAGTACAATTGCTCTACCAGAAATCGGTCGCATCGCGACTTCAAACATTCAGGAAAATCACAATGGGTGAGGTTGGGCAATGACACCGGAGCGCTATTGCGATCGCCAAGGCTATCTACTCGATGCCGCATCGGGTTATCCCACTGTGAAGCAACTGTTTGAGTCATTCTGCCGCAACGGGCCAGAGAGCAGGCTGGAACTGATTGAGTCGCGCTTGATGGTGGGCAACTCGATCGCAGGCAGTCGCTTGTTGCTGCGGCAGCTCTTGCAGGGCTGGGGAGCCGGAGCCGCTGTTGCCCTTGCCCCGATCGAGCTGTGGATCGAGGCGCTAAAGCAGAGTTTCAACCTGATGATTCCTGCCGAGGCGAATTTATCCTCAGTGCTCGATCATCTCCAGGCTCAAACTGCCCAGTTCGACTATCAACCTGAAGATCTCAGCTCAGGCTATCGTGGCGAAGAGAACAATCACAACGACATCCGCTCCTACCTGTCTCGCGCTCTATGGCTGGTAGCTCAGCAGATCGGGGGGCGATCGAGTGAGCGAGATTTCGTCATGCGGCTGGGCGACAATGGCTTCACGCCCGACGTTTTGTTCTACTTTGGTCAAAACCGCAATCAGTTGTGTTCGTGGTATCTCGACGGCGCAGCAGAACTGGTGATTGAAATTATCAGACCGGGGCATGAGTATGCCGATCGCACCGTCAAACGCGACTACTATGCTGCCGCCTCAGTCCTCCACTACTGGTTGATCGATCCCCGTTCCGAGCAAATCGAGTTTTGGGCACTGATCGACGGCAGCTATCATCAGCAGTTTTTAGATTTAGACGGATGCTATCGTCCAGCTAGCATTGCGGGATTGGCTTTTTGCCCTGCCACCCTGTGGGACGAAGACAACTGGTATTGCGGCAGGCTGGAGCAAGATCTCTTTCGCTTGGAAGTGCCGCCGCAGCCCTGCCAAAAAATCGCCGCAGTGGACGATCGCCTCGCCTGGGGACGCCTCGCCTGGGGACGCCTCGCCTTTGCCCCCGATGTGCAACTCGAAGCGACACCACTGAGCTTTGAGCAGTACATCTGCTGGGCACCGCCCGCCAAGTTTGAGTTTTGGGAAGGCAAACCCCGCATTGGTGGCGATCGCGGCATCCGCAATTTGATCGGAATGCTGCTGATGGCCTTTGGGCTAACGAGCAGCGTCCGAGTGCTGCCACCGCAGGCGTGGATCAGGGCGCTGCGGCAACGGCTGGAATGGGAGCAATCCGATCGCAAACGCAAAGCACAGTGGTGGCAGTTAGCGCATCAAGCGGCTGCCCTGTTGCGAGAATCCTATGGGGTCGATCGCATCAGCGTGATTGGCGATCTGGTGCGATCGGATCTGCTCAACTACTGGTCAGACCTGACGTTAGTGGTGTGGGGGGACAAGCTCAAGCACGAATACCAAATTTATCAAACCTTGTCAAAGCTGGGTGAACTGCCCCAACTCAACATTAGACTTCCTGCATGAATCAGTTTTTGTCCTCGAAATTATCAAAATTGAGCTTCAAAGTC
Organism: Leptolyngbyaceae cyanobacterium SM1_3_5; assembly: GCA_012031475.1. Lineage (GTDB taxonomy): Bacteria > Cyanobacteriota > Cyanobacteriia > Elainellales > Elainellaceae > JAAUTJ01. The sequence goes on from JAAUTJ010000028.1 coordinate 3,511, forward strand.
CCCCATTCATGGGGGATTTAGGGGGCAAGAAGATATTCGCGCAGGAGGTCTATTGTGCAGGCTGACCGGGATTACCTCACCGTTGAGGAAGAGTGGGCGATCGAACACGCGATCGTGGAAATCTGAGCAGACCGTCTGACTCAAACTGCATTCTCTGTCATGACCCCTAAAGACTCGACGCAGAGATGATTTGTTTAAGTCAAGTCTTTTTCCTGTTTTTGGATTGTGCTGGGGTAGTTGGGCTACAGGCTGACGCCGCCAACGCGCACGATTCGATTTGCCGAATTTGCCAGACAGCAGGCGACTGGTTGCAGGGAATGCCGATACTAACGGTCAAGATGGTGCAGGCGATCGCTCAGCAGCTTGGGCGATCGGGCACAGATGGGCTAGAAGATCGGCGGCTGTTTCAAGTGCCGGAAATTGTGCGGGCGGGCGGCTTGAATGCGTTGAAGCGGATTGATACGCCTGTCAAGGTGCTTCAGGAAACCAAGATAAGATTGTTCTGCACGTAGAAAGAAGGCCGCCTCATGCAAATCACCGTTGAACTACCCGATGAGCTTGCCCAACAGTTAGGGTCGCTGCAAGACAAGCTGCCGGAAATTTTGGCGCTCGGTCTGCAAGAAGTGATGGCAGATCCGGCAACGGGACTGTCTGGGCTGCGGGAAGTCTTAGAACTGCTGGCAAGCTTGCCGACGCCCAGTGAGATTTTGGCGCTGCGGCTGTCGGACGCGGTGCAGGCGGAAATTGAGGCGCTGCTGGAGAAAAACCGATCGCAAGGCTTGAACTTGGTGGAGCAACGGCTGTGGCAGCATTATGAGTTTGTTGAGCATTTGGTGCGGCTGGCGAAAGCGCAAGCGCTGCTGAAGCTGAACGCAGCGGCATGAGCAAAACCTATGTGACGGCGGAACTGCGGCGCTTGGTGGTCGATCGCGCCCAAAGCTGCTGTGAGTATTGTTTGATTCCCGAATCGCTGGTGTTAGCCTCTCATCAAGTCGATCACGTGATTGCCGAAAAACACGGCGGGGAAACGAGTGCGGCAAATTTGGCATTATCCTGTTCGCTGTGTAATCAGGCGAAAGGCAGCGATATTGCCTCGATCGATCCGACGACGGGCGAAGTGGTGCGGCTCTATCATCCGCGCCAAGATTGCTGGCACGATCACTTTCAGCTTGAGGCCGATACTGGGATGCTGCAACCACTAAGCGCGATCGGACGGGTGACGGTGCGCCTGTTGCAACTCAATCGCGTTGAACGAGTGTCGGAACGGAAACTCTTAATTCGCGCCGGAGTGCTGAAAAGTGGTGAAGCGAATGATTGACCTCTACTGGCATGATGCCTATTTGTCACTTAACACGGTATTTGTCCTCGTTAACAAATTAAACGCCCACTCCATCGATCGCTAGAAAGTTTGCTACGTCTGGCTTGTAAGCCTATACAGTCGAATCATTTGGTTTAACAGATTCAGTGTCCGAAAATTCGGGCAACAAATTAACACATCATTTGTCCGCTGGTTGGCATACAGTCAGCACAGCCGCACGCACCGACCGACGCGCAACCCTATCGAAAATTTACTTTGCGCTTGCACTCAGGCGTGCGGCTGAGCTAGCCCGGATGACGGGGGCGATCGCATTGAGCGGTGCGATCGCATTGATTGGTTATTCAGCGTGTGGCTTAATTACGCGGCTGGAAACCCGCTTCCGTCAGCACGATTTGACGTGGGTCGATGCCGCTCTGTTGCCGAAACAAAGTTGTAACCCCATCGCTGTACTGACTCAGTGTGCCTTCGCGCTGTGCAGCTTGCCAGCCTGAGTGCAGCGTCACAAACAGCAGCTTGATCTCCTCGCCAACCTGCTGACGTTGCTGGGTGTCATTCAGCGATGCAATCTGGCTGAGGGTGGCAGCAGTCTGATCGCGCTCAGCCAGCACCGCTTGTCTGCTGGGATTATTCGCAGACTGGTTCGCAATCATCCAGTTGAGGATCGAGTAAGCGGTGACGATGTCCGCCAAATTATTGCCCGATAAGCCATAGGGTTGAACCAGATTGGTAAACACGTCTCGGTAGTCGGACTGACGCAGTTGAGCGGCAAGCTGATTGGCGGCTTCCGGATGAGTTTGACGCAGGCGATCGAGATAATTGCGCTCGACTTGTTGCTTCACAGCATCTGAGGGTGGATAGGAGAGATCGACCGTGCCTTGAGCGGTCGTTGCGGCATCTGGGCGATTGTCAGGTCTGGTCGCGCTAGAGGGAGACGGGCGCGATTCCTCCCCAGAGAATTGGGCTTGCATCGCTAACCCTTGAATCCGGGCACTTTCTCCTGCATTCCAAGGCGCAGCAATCTCCATCGGTGACATTCCTGGCAAAAAGAAATCATCGGCAGCAGCGGGCAAGGCGATCGCGCTGCTGAGTAACAGTGCGATGAGTCGAGAAGCAACTTTGAGCATGGTCAACTCCTGGGGTCAACGTCTCTAACATACAGAAACTTAGAGGTCGCTTAACACAGTATTTGTCCTCGTAACAAATTAAACGTCCACTCTTCTGATCGCTAAAAGGGTTGCGGCATGTAGCTTGTAAGCCTTGTGAGATGACAGGGAGCGGGTGTCAGGCGAGCAGCCCGCAGGTGACATCCACTGCCGAGCCGTGAAAGGCACTTCCCTGAGGTGAAGCGAGAAATAGAACGGATTGTGCCATTTCTTCAACGGTGTTCGCCCGTCCGATCGGTAATGTTTGCACGGCTTCCTCAAAGGGAACTTGACGCTGAGCAAACGCATAGCGCAGCATGGCAGTATCAACTCCGCCGGGAGAAATCGAACAGACTCGGATATTGTCGCGAGCATATTCCAGCGCAGCCACACGAGTTAGCGAGATCACGGCATGTTTGCTGGCATTGTAGGGAGAAATTTCCGTGTAGCCCTTGTGCCCTGAAACAGAAGAATTATTGATAATAATCCCGCTTCCCTGCGCCAGCATTTGAGGAATTTCATATTTCATTGATAGAAAGACACCCAGAGCATTGATATTCAAGGTGTCGATGTAATCTTGCGTGGGCTGTTCGTGCAGTTTGACAAAGCGTGGATTAACAATTCCTGCATTGTTAAAGGCAACATCAAGCCGACCGTAGCGGCGCACACACTCGTCAACCAATGCCTTCACTTCGGCTTCGTTCTGGACATCCGCTTTTTGATAGGTTGCTCTACCACCTGTGGAATTGATTGAGTCTGCAACCTGATTTCCCAGGTTTTCACGCCGACCGCAGAAATGCACGATCGCCCCTGCCTCAGCAAATGCCCGTGCCGTTGCCTCACCAATTCCAGAGGTTGCTCCTGTGATTAAAACCACCTGATTTGCAAATTGACCACCTTGGCTCGGTTGGAGAGTGGCTTGAGCGATCGAACGCTCATCGCTCGCGTTGTTCGCCTGAGCAGAGCCTGCAACCACAGCAGCCGTTGCTCCCGCGATGCCGATTCCGCCTTGCAGCAGGATGCGCCGCTTCAGTTTTCTGGGTTCTGGCATTGTTCTATCCCTTTTCTAAGTGTCTGGAAATCCGATGTCTGGAAATCCGATCGGGTCATAAACCTCACGAGACGGCGCGACTTCACCGTCGCGAATGGAAATAAACCTGCGGAGATGTCGTTGTAGAGCTTTCCTGCTGCTAACACTGATTTGCCTGCTAGCCCCAGCCGCCGCCGTCTACTTCAATAATTGCGCCGGTCATGTAGGACGCTTCAGGGCTGCACATAAACATCACGACCCTCACCTGTTCTTCGGGTGTCGAAATTCGATTCGCCGGATAGCCAGAGGCAAGCTGCTCACGTGTCACACCCCAATCGCGAACCGTGCGTTCGGTCATCGGCGTTTCGACTAAACCCGGAGCGATCGCATTCACCCGAATATTTTGTTTGGCATACTCTTTCGCAGCCCCTTTGGTAATCGCATCGACTGCATATTTGCTGGCATGATAAGAGCTGATATTCGGAAACACGCGATGTCCGGCGATGCTCGACATATTCACAATCTGACCATCTCCCTGTTGACCATTTGCGGAATTTCATACTTCATTGCCAGAAAAATACCGCGCACGTTGGTATTCATCATGTCGTCCCAAACTTCTGTCGCGGTTTCTGCTAAAGGAGCAGGAGGACGGTCAATTCCAGCATTGTTAAAAGCAATGTCAATTCGTCCATATCGATTCACACATTCATCCACAAACGCTTTCACTTCGGCTTCATTTCGCACGTCCGCTTTTTGATAGGTCGCTTTACCTCCTGCTCCCACAATTGATGCAGCAACCTGACTTCCCAGATTTTCACGTCTGCCACAAAAATGCACGATCGCCCCTTCCATCGCAAACGATCGGGCAGCAGCGGCTCCAATTCCAGAAGTCGCTCCGGTAATCAAAACCACTTTGCCAGCAAATGCTCCCTGGGAATTGACGGTTGTTGCAGCAGCAATTGGCTGTTGAGTGTTCGCACCCGCTCTGGAAGATAGGGCGATCGCCCCCGAAACACCAGCGACTCCAGCAGCAATCAGATTACGGCGTGAGAATGACATAACAATCTCCTGGGGAACGACTAACTTGTTTAGGAAGCAGACATCAAGCGATCGATCTGGACACACAACGTATCGCGATCGAGTGTGTTGCAGTAGCGAAACTCGTTCACAAACAGGGCGGGTGTCGAACAAACACCGCTGGCAGTGCCGCTGTTGATGTCCTCCAGAATGCGGGGAACATGAACATCTCCAGTTACCTCGGACAAGAATCGATCCACATTCAAATTCAACTCAACGGCATATTCCACCAAACTGCCATCGTCGAGCGCATCCTGAGCGGCAAACAAGCGATCGTGCATCGCCCAAAACTTGCCCTGTGCCCCAGCAGCTTCGGCAGCTTCGGCAGCTTGTTGAGACTGGGGATGATCAGGCCAGGGGAAGTGGCGGAACACATAGCGCAACGAGTTGCCCAACTGCCGCTGAATCTCCCGAATCATTGCATGAGCTTCGGCACAGTGTGGACACTGATAGTCCCCGTATTCCACCAGCGTTACACTTGCGGCTTCTGCACCCTGGATGTGGTCTTGAAGACTAACGGGTAGGGCGAGGACAGACACGACATTCTCCTGAGCGAGATGAGAATAGTGTCCCGAATTTGCTTCAAGTTGTCGCTAAGAGAAAGGTTGGCACTCAGCCCACCGAAAGGCGAAACTTTTCCCAAACTTTCGATCGGGTTAGCCTGCTGAGCGAGTCAGCTTACAGTTTGGCAATTCCCCGTTTTAGTGCTGCGATCGCCGCCTGAGTGCGATTTTCCACGCCCAGCTTGCTGAGAATGTTGTTGACATGAAATTTCACCGTACTCTCGGCAATGCCTAATGCGGCTGCAATTTCCTGGTTGCTTCTGCCCGTTGCGACATAGCACAAAATTTGCTGCTCGCTCTCGCTCAACTCTGGCATCTGGGCACGTTCGGCAAGTCTAACCCCCACTGCTGGAGAAATGTGATTTCTTCCCGTACAAACCTGGCGGATCGCAGTCAAAATTTCCTGGGTTGAGGCATCCTTGAGCAGGTAAGATTTCGCTCCTGCCCGTAGCCCCCGGTAAATGTCTTCATCCCCGTCGTAGGTGGTGAGCAGAATAATACAAGCAGCGGCATCCTGGGCGCGAATGGTGGTTAGTGCTTCGACTCCACCCATCTCTGGCATTCGCAGATCCATCAATGTCACATCGGGATGCAGTTGCTCAAATTGCTCAACCGCTTCGCGTCCGTTGCTGGCTTGCCCCACCACGCTCATATCGCTCTGGTTGTCCAAAATCAGCGCCAAGCCTTCCCGCAAAATGGGGTGATCATCGGCAAGCAGAATGCGAAGGGGGCAATTAGGCGTCATGGTGGTGCGATCGCGACGGTGACGATCGTTTGGGTTCCGATTCCTAGTTTGCTCTCAATTTGCAGTTGTGCGCTAATTGCTTTGGCACGATCGCCCATGCCAACGATGCCCAGGCCGCGTTCTGTCGGCTGCTGGAGGTCAAAACCGCAGCCATCATCGCGCACTTGGAGTTGAATTTGCTGTGGGGTGTAGGTCAATTGCAGGTGAATGGTTTGGGGCTGCGCGTGGCGGAGGGCGTTGGTGAGCGATTCTTGAGCAATGCGGAGCAACGCCATGTTGATTGCGGCATCCAGGCAGCAGGGTGTCCCAACAATCGTGAGGCTAATGTGAACCGTGCGGGTGGTCATTTGCTCCACCAGGCGGGTGAGCGAGTCAGGCAAGCCAAGCGGGTTAAGATTGCTGTCGTAAAGCAGCCAGACCGATCGCCGAGCTTCTGCTAGTCCTTGCTTCGCTAAGTTTTGGGCACGGGTGATGCAGGTTTGGGTTTGAGCGGGCTGGCTGATCAGAAACTCTGTAGCGGCGTTAAGCTGCATTACAACACCCGTGAGCGACTGGGCTAAAGTATCGTGAATGTCTCGCGCCATCCGGTTACGTTCTTCTAAGATCGCGGCTTGCTTTGCTTCTTCTGCCAATCGCATCAGTTGGATTGCCAGCGTTGCCTGTTGCGCCAGTGCCTGCGCCAGTTCGAGTTCTTCGCGGGTGAACCTGGCGCGATCGGTGGAAAACAAGACGAGTATGCCGAGCGGTTCATCGCCCATGATCAGCAGCAGATTAATGCCGCACTGAATTCCAAACTGCTCTGTCCATTGCCGCTGCCGCTCCAGGTCATCTCCAGCAAAAAACTGCGGCAGTGTCTCCAGGGTAATCACCAGGGGTTGCTTCGTTTGCAGAAGCAGATTCCAGGCGGCGCTGTCCTGGACAGAGTAACCCTGAGACAAATCGCTGCGACCGGGAAGTTCAGGCTTGAGTTGCAGCGTTCCCTGGTTGGCGAGCAGGTGTATTTGCAGAGTTTGAGCCGCAGGATCATAGCGCTCGACCCAGGCAGTGTAGAGGCTCAGTTGTTCGATAATTTCCAGAATAACCTGACCCAAGAAGCCGTTGAGGTCAGGGTCGGCAGCAAGCCGATCGATCGAATTTTTCAGTGCCTGATTCGTTTTTGCCAGTTCTGCCGCCCGTTCTTGTTCAGCTTGAATTCGCTCTGCAACCAGGCGATCGACTAGCTGTTTGCGGTGCAGTGCCGCCCCGATCGCACCTGCGCTCGAAGTCAATACATCCACTTCGTGAGGTGTCCATTGGCGATAATCGCTACAGTCATCAAAGGCAACACAGCCGAAATACTGTCCTTCGATAAAAATGGGGACAGCCCCTGTTGACTTGACTGCAATGTCCTTCTGTTGAGTTTGTACTGGTTCGGGCAAATCCTCAATCACATACCAAATCGATCGCCCTGCACGCAGTTCATCGCACAGTGCACCGTACTCATCGCTGTACATCACTTTGGTAGCAGGATCATCCATTTGTCTGGGAATGCCTGAAGCAACCCACTCCTGGATGACGTGATGCTGTAACCGTCCGCTACTGACTTCTAACTTCTCCCGCATCAGAGTCATCCGGCTGATGCTAGCCGCTTCACTAATTTGCTGAAAGGCTTGGACGATCGCCTGCTCAACTTGAGAGTTATGGAGCAGGTCTTTAGTCACTTCCGCAACGACCGAAAGAAGACGATCGCGCTGTCTCAGCGTTTCATTCGCCTTTTCCAGTTCCGTAGCTCGTTCTTGAGCCGCCTGTTCTTGCTCGCGGGCGCTAACTTCATTCAGCTTCGCAACTGCGGTTTGCCTTGCTTCTTCTGCCAGTCGAATTAACTGCAATGCCAGCGTTGCTTGATAGGCGAGTGCCTGTGCCAGTTCCAATTCTTCAGGCTGATACTGGCGATAGTGGGTGCTGCGAAGCGTGATGTTTCCTAAAAATGTGTTGCCAAACAGGAGCGGCACGACCAGAATTTGTTTAATTCCCCGCTCAATGTTATGAGGATAATGTCCGACATCCTGAATCAGGATTTATCGCTGCTTCAAGAGCGGCATATACTCGTCATCCCACTGTCGGAGCGGCTCAGGCGTATGAGCGCAGGGATGTTGAATCTCTTTGCCGCGCTGAATTTGCCCATTCTCGTAGTTGAGATGCAGCAGGGTTGTATCGTAGGCTTCGCTGTAAAGGTAGAGTCCGCCAGATCGATCGCTAAACTGGTCGGCGATCGCTTGCAGCATATAACCCAGACAGTTATCGAACACGGGTTCTAGCACCAGGGTGTTGAGTGTTCCAACTAGCGCCTCTGTTTGTCCGCGTGAAACTTGCTCAGCACGCTGTCGTTCGATGATTTCTGCTTGCAGGGCGGCGTTCGCAGATGCCAGTTCTGTCACACGCTGTTGCTCGGCTTTGAGGAGGGCTTGTTGAGCGAGCCGGAGTTCGGTGATGTCAATTTGAGTTCCCCGACCACCTAAAATGTATTCGTCTTTAATGTTGAGAATAGCACCTTGAAGAAAATGCAAACGCTGTCCTCTGGAGTTAATTTCTTCACTCTCAATACCGCAAATTTGATGATTCCTAATTAGAGCTTGGATGGCTTGCCGACCTATCTCTGAACTATCCGGATAGAAATCTATAAACCTCAACCCAACAACATCATCAGAACTGTCAAACTCGTACTGATTAATAAATGATGTATTCACTTTAGCAATGCGGAGAGACTGATAAGCTATCTCAATTTGCTGCTCAATCGGCAAAGAAAGTGAAATAGGAGGCTCAACCTCGAATTGGTAAATTCCCTCATTGCTCAATTCAAATAGGGTGCGATAGTAGCGTTCCGATTCAGACAGACGATCGATCGCCTGTTGCAGTTCAACATTAAGGCGATCGAGTTCTTGCGATCGTTCCTGTTCAGTTCGCAGTAGTGATTGCTGCGCTTCTCGCAGTTCGTCATCTTCTGCCTGACGCTCGATCGCCGCCGCAATACTATCGGCTGCAATCTTCAGGATCGCAATTTCTGCCTCATCATACAGTCGCGCTTCACCACAGTTATCAAAGGCAATGTATCCCCAGCAATTGCGATTGATCACAATCGGCACAAATAACTGCGCCGTGTTTCCCTGCACCGCGAGTAAGCCGCGATCGGGTTCTGGTAAATCAGTGACTAAACAATTTACGACTTCACCCTGGTCTAGCTGTGCAGCGATATGAGGTGCATCATTCCATAGAAACAGTTGATTCGGATTGGGGCTAAATTCCTGCGAGGGAAGTACCGCAGTTCTACACCATTCAGGGGCATTTTTGAGAGCAAGCTCACCGGAAATTGGATGTTTTATTTTTCCCAAAATACTACACCGATCGCTCCCCACCGCTTCCCCTAATAGCCGCACGACATTAGGGAGAACAGAAGTGTAGTCGGACGATCGCAGTAGCAGATTGGCAACTTGGGCGATCGTGCTAAAGAGAGGAGCTTGTTGGGACTGTGCTTCGGATTGGCGGAGACGATCGTTTTCTTGCTGAAGAGTTTCGAGATGCGATCGTGCCTGGGCAAGCTCCGCCTCCAGGGTTGCAACTCGCTGCTGACATTGCGCTGCTTCAATTTGCTCTATGCCATTTTCGCTCATGCGGTTTCCCTCTGCGTTTGCTTCGCAATTCCAAAAGGAAACCGCATTTCAGTGAAAGGAAGCTTCTCCCGATTATTATGAACTAGAAGCAGCAGGCGATCGAGGAATAGCTTGGGCACATTGAGTTAACGATCTGATTCTAGGTCTGATAACCACTTCCGGCGAGGCCAGCAGCTTGACCGCTTTCGCCACGATCTCATCCGGCTTCTCGATTTGCTAAACCGCTTCGTTGCGGTCAGTCATGCGCCTCTGCTTGATGTTGTTGAGTTCGATCGATTTGTCCCGCGAAAAGCCAATGTAATTCAACGTCCAATGATCCTGACCCAGTGCGGCTTTAAGAGCCTTCGAGTGTCGCCTACTAGTTCTGTTGCTGGGTGAGGGCTGTCGAATGCGTTGATTCAGTTCGGTTGCGGCTTGATGTCAAATCACCAGACCAAGATAGGGACGAAGTGGAGTCAGCACCGTCATCTCCATTCCGCGCTAAGTTTTTGATGCAAGTGTGGCAACGAATTTTTTCAACTGCTCAGTGTCTCTGCCCGATTGACGGTTATGGCTCCTTGTATTCCCCACGCCGATCGACAGGTGATAGTCGTCCACCTCCTGCTGATGGTCGCCGAAGAAGGCTTCAACTGCCTTATCGTGAATGCCAAAATCGCGCTTGAGCAGACTGGCAGTGATGGCAAAAGTAGCTTGGGGATGCTGATCATTCCAATCTTGCACGGCTCGAAACAAGCGGGCAGCACGGGCAATTGCTCCGCCATCAGCAGCGGCAGAGACGCGCTTGCTGGTAGTCTTGGCGTGTGGGGATGACGGCTCCAACTGACCTGCTGGGGGTGTCGTGCTGTCAGTCGGCACTTCGATCGCTTGCCGCTGCGCGACTGCGCCAAGCTGCGCGGTCGCCTGCCTCTGTCCATTGGCAAGGAGTTGATTGTACGCCTGCATCAGACTGGTGTGGGCAGATTTGAGGCGATGATTTTCAGCTTGGAGTGCGGCAAAATCCGTGTTCTGTTGGTCGATCGCCGCGACTTGCTCGATCGCGGTGTCGCGTTCCTGGCTCACCTGTTGCAGTTGCTTTCTGAGTGATGCAATTTCTTGGGTGAGGAATTCAAGGGTTTTGGCTTGAGCGCTGATGGCTTGAGTGATGGTTGGCTCCGCCGCAGACTGAGGCGAGTCAGTCGTGAGTGCGATCAGCAGTTGGTCGAGTGCCATTTCGTAGCCGTAGCCTTTGGACTTGCGAATCTCGATCTCGAACTTGGCGGCGGCAGTTTTGAGGCGATTGAGATCGACGGGAATGGGTCTGACGATGCGGTGGGATGGCTTGGTACTAGCGGTTGAGGTGAGGGGTTGGGGTTGGAGGTTGGCTCGATCGCTGACAGGGGTGCGGGCGCTGATTGTGCGAATTCTGCTGGGACTGGCGCGGGCGTAGGCGTTGCTGCTGGTGCTGATTGTGCGGCTTGAGCCTCCCCGAATTCTGCTGCGAGTGCTGCTGCCGATTCGGGCACAACAACGGCAACGGTTGATGGATCGATCGCCTCTTCCGGCAGCACTCCGGCAGCAGCCAGCTTGACCCCCTTCGCCGTCAACTCTTTCCCCTCACGCCACAACCGGTAGTGAAAGTAATGTCCGGTCACAGACGCATTTGCCGCCGACTGCACGGTATCCGAGACGTGCCCCAAGTAATGCTGAAGGAAGCGCTGGGGATTCTTTTGTCCGGGAGCAAAGAAGTGAAAGGCGATCGCGCCCCACAGCGCCCGCAGACGATGAATACTCACCGTCTTGAAACCATGCAGCACAGGCACTAAACCCGACTGCCCAAACACCTTCTGAGCGCGGCGATTCACCCGCGCATGGAATGCCTGCACGTCCGGGTGTTCATCGTCTTGTCCCAGTAGTGGCACGACAGCGGGATGCGCCCGAAAGCGATCGACGAGTGCCAACGCCTCCGCAGCGGGAATCAACGTCAAGATGTCAAAGCCTGGATTCGGCTGGTCATCACGCTTCTTGGCTTGCCCCTCGAAATGCAGCAGGTAACGATGTTGGGATTGACTGAGTGTGAATTGCCCCTGCGCCACGACTTCGACATGACGGCGACCTGTAATGGCAGCAACGGCGATCGCCATTTCTTCTGGTGATTGCGAGTGCGCCAACTGCTCAACCCGATTGAGATAGGGATCGAGTTCGACATCAGCGGGATTGTCCTGACGATCGTTGTTGTTGGCGTTTGTCTGTGCCCGATGTTGGGCGTAGGTTTCGGGGTCAAGCTTGAGATATTCGATCGCATAGTGCGTTTGGGTCTGACCAGATACTTCGGGTGCATTGCGCTTGCGCCAGTGCTTTTCAAAACTGTTGTGCTCCGTCAATGTGATGCGCCCGTCATGAATGGCATCCGCGACGGCACGGGTGTAGTTGGGCAGATACTCGCTGTCGAGTGATTTGGTCGGGTAGCCTTCCTTGAGCAAATCCACTTCCACTGTGCAGAGTGCTTCGATCGCGTCCTCGGTGTCCGTGCCCTGCTGGTTCATCTCAATGAGGCGATCGACCAGCAGCACGATCAAGGCTTCCTTTTCCTCACGTTTGAGTTTGATTCGATCGCCCTGAGCAATGCGATCGCGATAGCGCTGGAGAATTTCATCGCGGGTGAGTGTCGGTGTGGGTGTGGTGCGCTTCATCCGTTTTCTCCATCGATTTTGGTTAAAACCCAGTCGTAGAATGCGGCTCCTCGATCGCGGCACTCCAGGGCAGTCGAAGCGACCGCGATCGACTCGATCAGCGTTTCCTGCACCGATCGCGCCACCAAGCGCGTGAAAGCGTCAGACTCGCCGCCCGTCTGGTGCGTGACAATCGCATCGATGTACGCCTCACGCTGCGTGTTGGCAATGATCGCAATCGGATATCCAGCCCGCAGCAGCAGCAGATTCATCAATAGCCGCGCCGTCCGCCCGTTCCCATCCGCAAAGGGATGAATTGCCACAAATTCCAGATGCGCCTGCGCTGCTCGCTCGATGGGATGCAAATTGTCCGACCCTTGCAGCCATTGGTGAAACCCTGCCATCAATTCGCGTACCAAAAAATGCGAGGGATATTCGTAGTTGGTTCCGGCTGCTTTCACGTCAACCGAGCGATACACCCCAGCAGTGCGTGGGTCGATCGATCGCAGAATCAGGCTATGTAGATCGCGAATTTCCCGTTCGTCAATGGATTGTGCGCCAGAGAGCGTTTCGAGATAGTCGATTGCCTGCGCGTGACCGATGGCTTCAAGATGCTCGACGAGCGGATGTCCGGCAATCGTGAGTCCCGATCGCACCACCATTTCGGTTTCGCTCAGGGTGAGCGTGTTGCCCTCGATCGCATTGGAGTTGTAGGTGAATTGCACATCAAAGCGCGATCGCAACTCAGCTACGACAGTGGGAGGGAGGGGGCGGAAACTGTCGAGCATCCGCTTGAGGCGATCGAGGTGCGCGATCAGTTGTGGCAAATCCCCGTCCCAGCGCAGCCAGTCGCGCAACAGGGCAAGAGCGGTGATGGGGCGCGATCGAAGCGAGTCGAGATAGCGATCGAAGTTTGTCATGAGCGGTTTTGCTGGAGAATAATCATGACTGTTGAGGGCAGCAAGGGCGAACCGGGGAAGCGACATGGAGCGATTTGCTTATATGTACATACTACCATATACGCACATACAGCAGCAAGGGTGATTAATTATGTGGTTATATAGCTGCGATCGTCGCCAGCCGCATACGGTCATCAGCCCAGCGATCGCCATGCTGAAAGCCACGAAGACTCGATTGATACAAATTTCTTATGCACACAAGCTTATGCACATACGCACATACAAATATTTAATTAATATGGGCGTATACACACAAATTCCTAATCATTCACGGGCTGTTTCGGGTGGTGCTTCCCCATGTGTTCGATCGCGTCAAAACGCTGAAAGCTATACACAGCAAGCATTTCAGCGTTTTAGCTCCGGGGCAGCACATATGCACACACATAAGCGCGATCGAGCATACGCCATGCGCATATAGGATATATGTATACATAAGCATCGGTTATACGCCCCCAAGCTTGACACGTATCGTTTTTG
>JAAUTJ010000573.1 GCA_012031475.1 Leptolyngbyaceae cyanobacterium SM1_3_5
AGAGTCTCGCGTCTTGTACGAAGCGGGTATCTCACGATCGAAGGTACAGGAATGGCAGAGCGATCGCTAGCCACATCAGAAAGCAAATTCGCGTCAGCCGGGTGGCCTGGTGGATGGTTTGGGGGGCGATCGGGGCGATCGCATCACCGAGCAGCGGCTTGAATTTGACCACGCCGCGATAGGTGTTTTTGCCTCCGACCTGAACGCCCAAAGCGGCAGCATAGGCGGCTTCGCTCCATCCGGCGTTGGGGCTGGGGTCTTGGGGGGCATCGCGTCGGCAGATCTGCCAAACCTGGAAGGGACGACCACTTAGAAGGGCGATCGACCCCGCACCCAATCGGCAGGGAATCCAGGTCAAGCCATCTTCGAGTCGGGCACTGAAGCGTCCCAGAAAGGTGTACGGCGCATCGCGATAGCCGACCATCGAATCGAGGGTGCTGGCAGCTTTGTAGGCTAGGGCGATCGGGATGCTGCCCAGTGGAGTGAACGCACCGACGATCGCCCAAAACAGCGGAGCCAACACGCCATCGATCGCGTTTTCCGTCACGGTTTCCAGCACGGCTCTGAGAATTTCCGGCTGAGATAAACCCTTAGTGTCGCGGCCAACATATTTCGCCAGCCGCGATCGTGCCGTTTCCAGATCGCCAGATTCGAGCGGTTCCAGCACGTCGATCGCGGCATCTTTCAGGCTGCGTCCGGCAAAACAGGAGGCTAGAAGAACGGTAGAAAGGGCGATCCCCGCGATCGAATGCACCTGTGACGCCAGCCAAACGATCGCCCAGCCTGCAAATCCGCTCAGGCCGATCGCGCTGACGGTCAGGCCAACGCCCGCCCAAAATTGCGATCGATCCGAGTCGAAGTGCTTCAAAGTCCAGCGAGTGTACTGCGTGATTCCCCAGCCGATCGCCTGAACCGGATGAAATAGACGGCGGGGATCGCCAATCAGGAAGTCGAGGAAGGCGGCGATCGCCAAAATCACGGCCTCAGTCATGTGCGGCGGCGGGGGCGGCTGTTGCGCTGGCGATCGGCTTTTGCTGCGCTCGTAGGCGATTAGCTTGCCGTAATATTCGTGCTTGATCAGGTTCATTGATAAGAAGATATGCTTGCGGGCGTTGCCGAAGCCTTTGCGAGTAAAGAACTTGACGGCGGGAACATTCGCGGGATCGGTATCGACCATCATGAATCTTGCGCCCTCGTCGATCATGCGCTCCACGATGCGATCGACAAGCTGATCGGCAATGCCGCGCCGCTGAAACTGCGGATTGACGCCCAGCCACAAGATGTAGCCATACACCCAGCTTGCTTTGCTGATGATTGTACCTAAGGTGAATCCGGCTAGCTGCTCTCCGACTGTGGCAACCAGGCAGTATTCCGGGTCGGTGTTGAACTGGCCGATCACTTCCCACTCGTCCCAAGTGCGGTAGATGTAGGGGTAGAGGTCGCTGGTGAACAAGCTTTCGCCCAAGTGATAGACCGGGGCGATGTCGTCGATGTTCATGTCGCGAATTTCGACGGCGAGATCGTCCAGGGAGGCAGGCAAATCGGAGGCGGAAGTCATGATGACGCGGTGGATTAACTCAAGTTTTGTGTTGCCAGGGGTTGAGCCGGAGCGCAACTGGAGTATGGTGAAGGTGGTTGTTCACAAATAGCGAAGCGAGCCTTCTGCGACAAGCGCTCAGGTGCGATCGCCTGCGATCCGTGCCTTGGTCTTTGTTAAAGCTATCGCGTTTACACTCGATCGCTGCCCTTTTCTTGAGCAAAACAGGCTAGCCGCCGCAAACTCAGTTTTGCATTGCCGCTTTCAAGTGCCAACTGGCCTTTCGGCCTCTGCCCAATTCGGCTAGCTTCGATCGATCGCTGCTTTCTAGGTGGAAGAGCAGCCATATTTTATCTGGACAGGCTAATTGTTAAGTTTTGTAAACACGCTTGCGTTCCCAAAAAATAACCGCTATCTATAGGGGACAAGCAAAAACGCTTCTGCTACATGTAGCGTTTGAGCCGAAAATCTTTCGATTTAATTTAGGTTTCGTCCGTTCACACTCATTTACATCAACCTCACACCAAGTCCTATGAACTACCAAGAACAGCTCAATCCCTGGGTCATTCATCAAATGCTGCCCGACCTAAAGCGATCGCTGGTGATGCGGTTTCGTCGCCGTGTTGATGCTGAATCATACCTCAAGGTGATCCAACAAATGCGTCCCAAGGCTCAATTTGCGATCGCGTTTGAAACCAGTTCGATGCTGAAGGGTGAAGGAGCGCAGGTTGGCGCGTCGGTTCCTTCCTAAGCGTTGAACTTTGACAGATGTAATTCGCGTCTGTGCACTTAGGTTTGTCTCCGCTTAAACGAATTGGCTGGGGTAGCGATCGAACTGCTGCCCCAGCTTTGTTTTGGGTGGGACTGCCGCAGCGAGCCAGGAACTCAAGTTCCTGGCTGAAAGCTCAAGTCAGTTAAAACTGACTCAAACCGCTGCTTTCTAACCCATTTCAATGGGTTTTCGCTTTGAGCGATGAACTTTAGTTCTCAGCGTTGCCTTTGCCCTGATGGGTAAGGCGTTTTATGGTGGAGGAAGTGTCTGGACTGCCTTATGCCTCCGTCCGCAGCCGAAAGTAATCCGCTACTGGTAGAGTCGATCGCCCAATCGATCGCTCAAGCCCCTCAACAGCGCATCACTTTTGCCGAATTCATGAATCTCGCCCTCTACCATCCGCAGCACGGCTACTACACCACACAGCCGCGCATCGAAGGCGATTTCTTCACCTCGCCGCATCTGGGCGCGGATTTTGGCGAACTGCTGGCCGTGCAGTTGGCCGAAATGTGGGAACGGCTCGATCGCCCCCAGCCGTTCACCCTCCTGGAAATGGGCGCAGGCCAAGGCTTGCTCGTTCAAGACATTGTGCGCTATCTGCATCGCCACCACTACGACTGCTTCGAGTCGCTGGACTATCGCATCGTTGAAACATCAGCCGCGCTGATTGCCGAACAGCAGCGCAGACTCGCACCTTTGATGAAATCTTGGCAGCCGAATTGGTGTAGCTGGAATGAAATCGAGCAAGGATCGATCGTCGGCTGCTGCTTCTCAAACGAACTGGTGGATGCCTTTCCCGTTCATCAGGTGGTTGTCACAGGCGGAGAACTTCAGGAAGTTTATGTGACCTGGACGGGCGACCAGTTTGCAGAAGCGATCGCAGAACTTTCTACCCCAAAACTGAGCGAATATTTTGAAACAGTGGCGATCGATCTCGCCTCTTACCCAGACGGCTATCGAACTGAGGTGAATTTGGCGGCGATCGACTGGCTGCAAACGGTGGGCGATCGACTCCGACAAGGCTACATTTTGACGATCGACTACGGCTATTTGGCCGATCGCTACTACGCTCCCTTTCGCCGTGAAGGAACGCTGCAATGCTACTTTCAACATCAGCATCACTCTGATCCCTACATTCTGATCGGACGGCAAGATCTGACGGCGCACGTTGATTTCACCACGCTTCAGCGGCAGGGCGATCGCATTGGGCTGGAGACGATCGGCTTTACGCAGCAAGGATTGTTTTTGATGGCGTTAGGACTGGGCGATCGAATTAACGCGCTGTCGAATCCGGGGACGATCGAAATTTCTGATTTGTTCAGCCGCCGCGAAAGCCTCCACGCGCTG
>JAAUTJ010000574.1 GCA_012031475.1 Leptolyngbyaceae cyanobacterium SM1_3_5
ATCGATCGCGCCGCCGTGCCAGGATCGCCAACTGCGCCCAAGGCGCTGATCACGCCATGCTGGCGCTGATGCCGCTTTCTGGCGATCGAGCGATCGCCATCACCAAATTTCCGACTCGCAGTCCTTCAGGATTGGCGATTTGGGCGGTAGGGCGATCGCTGCCGTCAACCCGCAAAACTGCCAAATCCGTGCCGCCATCGCGTCCGATTAGCGTAGCGTTGCTGGTCGTTTTATCTGCCCAAGTGATGCCAATTTCTTCGTCACGCTTAAGCGAATGTTCCGCCGTAACGACGATCCCCGACTGCCAGTGAATGCCGCTGGATGAGCGTCTGCGTCCATTGATTGCAACGACGCTCTCACCTGCCTGCGCGATCGCACCCGACAAACTGTTCGACAATTCTGCTAACGCTGCTGCGCTCATGGGTATCTCCCTCGCTTCCTTTTTCTAGAATGCGAGACGAAGCAGGCGATCGACATCGACTGATCGCGGAGGAAGCGCCCTAGACGATCGGCTAGTGAGCCATTTGCGTCACGATCGATTCAACTTCACGCGGAAACAGCAGCCAGTCGCGGCGAACAGGCTCGGTTAGGGTGCGAATCAGGGGCGATCGTTCACTGATTTCCTGCAAGCCCGCTTCTGTTTTTCAGCTTGATGCCGCGCTGATATTGCGTATAGCCGCGACTGAAAGCTGTCCGAATTCCGGCGTAATAGTCCGCCTCAAAATCAAGCTGTCTGAGGTGATGTTTTGCCTTGTCGAGCCGTTCAGTTTGCGCGTCGGGCGTGAGGTGCGTGACTTCGATCGCCTTGAGCAAATCGCGATCGATAAACCGTCTCGACAAATCGGCCAGAATGCGATCGGGCTGATCCTGCCAGCGCTGAAGATGATAGGTGAACACGCCGTCATCTGCGGCCAGATATTGCGCCAGCGGTAAATCATTACAGTCACTTGTCAGCCAAGCCGTCACCGTTTGATCGGCTTCAACTCTCAGTTCTCTGGCTCGTCTGAGCGCATATTCCAGCACCCAAGTTGCGGCAATATTTTTGTGGTGGTTGTAGACCTGCGAGTACATGAAGTAGCGGACGATCAGGTAATGCTCGATCGCCGCCAAGCCTTTATTTGCAACCACAAGCTGCTGGCTGACCGGATCGAACTGCATGGCGCTGAGGATGCGATCGAGATCCAGCTTGCCGTAAGACGCTCCGGTAAAGTAGCTATCGCGCATCAGATAGTCCAGTCGATCGCAATCTAGCTGGCTTGTCACCAACTGCCACACCAAGGGAACCGGATGCTGCTTGGTGTAGACCTGCTGGATGTGATTGAGCAAATCGGGATCGAATCGATCGAGCAGTTCCCGGACGGGAAGCGATTCCTGCAAAATCCGGCTCGTCCAACGTTCATGATCGCTGCCGAATACTTCTTCGCAGGTGTGGCTGAAGGGGCCATGTCCGATGTCATGCAGCAAAGCTCCACACAAAACGGTTGCCCGATGCGATCTCAACTGCGGATAGTGCGTGGCAATTCGATCGAACGCCCGCCGAGCGATCGCCATCACGCCCAAAGAATGCGTAAATCGCGAACCTTCCGCCCCGTGAAACGTCAAGCTGGCTGGCCCAAGCTGCCGAATTCGCCGCAGTCGTTGAAAGGCAGGCGTATCAATCAGGGCAATCAGCAGCGCCTCGATCGAATCGCGACTGTCGAGCGCGATCGCTCCGTGCAGCGGATCGTGGTAAGTCCGACTCAAGCGGCTCCCGCCACGACAGACGGATGCAGCAGCAGATCGATCGCCGCCTGATATTGGCGATCGTCCGGCGTTGCTACCTGTTCGCGGGTGATCGGGTCGAGCGTCACGGCCACGTCCGGCGTGATGCCCTGACGGTTGATGTCATGGTGAGCAGGCGTTTCGTACTTGGCGATCGTCACCGCCAGCCCAGAACCATCGGACAGGTTGAACAGCGATTGGATCAAGCCTTTGCCGAAGGTGCGATCGCCCACAACGCTGCGCCCGTCCGTTATCCTGCAACGCGCCTGCCAAAATTTCACTGGCGCTCGCCGTTCCTTGATTCACCAGCACCACTAAAGGATCGTCCGTGAGTGCTTGACCGCTGGCCTCGAAGCTGTCTTGGATGCCTTCGCGATTGACCGTGTAAACGATCGTGCCGTCTTCCAGCCACAACCTAGCAATCTCGATCCCCGCCTGCAAAAGACCGCCCGGATTGTTCCGCAGATCGAGAATGTAGCTGTCTGCACCTTGCGACTCGAAGCGGCTAATCGTATGCGCGACTTCTGCGGTTGCGTTGGCGTTGAACTGGTTGAGGCGAATGTATCCGACTTTGTGGCCTTCGGTCTCCTGAAGCTGGGCGATGACGGGATTGAGGGAAATGCGATCGCGCACAATTTCAATCTCAAACGGCTCAGCATCTTCACGCCCCACCGTCAGCGCGACGCGACTGCCAATCGCCCCCGCATCTGAGCAGCGGCTTCATCCAGGCTGAGATCTTTGGTGAATTTGCCGTTGATTTTGAGGATGCGATCGCCCGCCAAAATTCCGGCTTGCTCAGCGGGCGACCCTTCGATCGGCGCGATCACGCGCAGTTCGCCTTCATCCTGGGCGATTTGCAGCCCCACGCCCGTCAGTTCGCCTGACGTATTCGTTTGCAGGCTGCGATACTGGTCGGGCTTGAGCAGGCGGGTAAACGGATCGTCGAGACTCGCCAGCATGTCTTGAATGACGGTGTAGGTCGATTCGCGGTCTTCAAGCGGCTGTCTGAGGACGCGCTGGCGCACCAGCCACCAGTTTTGATGGTTGAAGGTTTCATCGACGTAGGCGCGATCGACAATTCGCCAAACTTCACTTAAAAGCTTTTGTTCTTCGCTCAAAGCTTGGGCGGGCAGTGCCGTCCCCAGCCCAATCGAAACTAGCAAAATGAAAACGACGCTCAGTCGCAGCAGAAAATTTCTCATAAACAGATTTTAATCGTTCGATCGATTCTCGCCACGTTTGTGAAGGGAGAAAAGCGTTGAGCCAAGAATTTCTCTCGATTGCGGGAGGAGCGATCGCAATCAACCCCTGCAAACTCCGCTGTTTTCGCCTCCTCATCTGCCTGAGGGCTATGTTACATTCTTAAGAGAAGGCAATATATCTTTTGGAATTGCTGCATGTTTACTAAGCAGATTACTGACTCGAAACCCTACCAGTGGTTTGAAGAGCGTCTGGAAATTCAGGCGCTGGCAGATGATGTCAGCAGCAAGTACGTGCCTCCCCATGTCAATATTTTCTATTGCTTTGGCGGCATCACCCTGACTTGCTTCTTGATCCAGTTTGCCACTGGATTCGCCATGACGTTCTACTATCACCCCACCGGTCACCGAAGCGTTTGAATCCGTGCGCTACCTGATGACGGACGTGAGCTTCGGCTGGCTGATTCGCTCCATTCACCGCTGGTCGGCCAGCATGATGGTGCTGATGATGATCCTCCACACCTTCCGCGTCTACCTGACAGGCGGCTTCAAAAAGCCCCGTGAACTGACCTGGGTGACGGGCGTGATCCTTGCCGTTCTCACCGTTTCCTTTGGCGTGACGGGCTACTCGCTGCCTTGGGATCAAATCGGCTACTGGGCGGTCAAAAATCGTTTCGGGTGTCCCCTGAAGC
>JAAUTJ010000575.1 GCA_012031475.1 Leptolyngbyaceae cyanobacterium SM1_3_5
TGAAAATCGGCTGGTGTTTACGACCGTCGGCGGCGTCCAGCCGAGAGCGCAACTGATCGCCAATCCCACCCGACTGGTGATCGATCTGCCCGGAACAACGATCGGGCGTCCGACCGTGAATCAAACCGTTGGCAGCGGCGGCATCCGTGAAATCCGCGTCGGCCAGTTTGATGCCCAAACCACGCGCATCGTCGTAGAACTCAGTCCGGGCTACACGATCGATCCGCAGCAGGTGCAGGTGCGCGGCGACACGCCCAGCCAGTGGTCCAGTGCAGTTGCCCCGCGCCCAGCGCGAAGCGACCCACCCACTGCCACGCTGCCCACTCCGACCCCACCCACCACGCCGACTACGCCCACTACGCCCGCACCCAACCCCAACGCCGCCACGCGGATCGAAGGGGTGCGAATTACCGGAGACGGCTTTTTCATTCGCACCAGCGGCGCAACGCCACAAATTCAGGTCAATCGCAGCCGCGATCGCCGCCAGATGGAAATCAACGTGGCAAACGCGGGCATCACCTCGCAGGTGCAGACGGAACAGACGATCAATCAGTTTGGGGTCGATCGCCTGCAAATCACGCCGCAAGCGAACAACGTCCGCCATTACGCTCAACCTCAAACGATCCCAACACCAACTGGGCAAGCCACCGCCAGCAACTTAGGCGGCATTGTTGTACTGCCGATCAGCGGTTCGGTGGCTTCGCGACCGGGCACGACGCAGCCCAGCAATCCTTCCAGCGGTCAGCCTGTGACGCCGCCCGTCACGGTTCCCACCACGCCCCAGACGCGGACGGCGATCGTGCAGGCGGTCGAACTGGCCCCGAACGGTTCTCAGCTTTTGATTCGGGCAGATGCGCCGATTCGATCGACCAGCGGGTTTGACAGCGCAACGGCGTCCTACCGAATTGTGATTCCAAATGCACGGCTGGCCGATCGCGTCACACCGCCTGTTTTGCCGCCGACCAGTCCGTTGCAGCGGGTGCGACTGGTGCAGCAAGATGAACAAACCGTTGTCATTTTGGTGCAGCCTGCTAGCGGTACGCGAATCGGTGAACTGAATCAACCGAGTTCGCAAACGATCGCCCTGGCGATTCAGTCGAGTTCCCAAGCGATTCCCGTACCGCCTCCGGTGCGTCCCAATCCCACACCGCCGCCCACTACGCCAACGACACCCGGAACGCTCCCCACCATTCCGAATGGCCGCGTGGTGATCGTGATCGATCCGGGGCATGGCGGACCAGATCCGGGTGCGATCGGAATTGGCGGACTGCGCGAAACTGATATCGTCCTGGATATTAGTCGGCAGGTCGGCGCGATTTTGGAACGGCAAGGCGTCAGCGTGGTCATGACGCGCACCAGCGAGCGCAATTTGGAACTGGAGCCGCGTGTCCAGATCGCCGATCGCGCCAATGCCGACTTGTTCGTCAGCATTCACGCCAATGCGATCAGCATGAGCCGCCCCGACGTGAACGGGATTGAAACCTACTTCTACGGCTCTTCAGCCAGTCAGCGGCTCGCCCAAGCGATTCAAAGCAGCATCATTCGCAACGTTGGCGGGGTCGATCGCGGCGTTCGCTCTGCCCGCTTCTACGTGCTGCGAAATACGGATATGCCTGCCGTTCTAGTAGAAACCGGATTCGTCACCGGACGCGACGACGCTCGCAACCTGGCTGATCCAGCCTATCGATCGCGGATGGCAGCAGCGATCGCGCAGGGCATCCTTCAGTACGTGCAGCAGAATAACCTGTGAAGGGAGGCAGACTCTAACCCCGCATAGAGACGCGAGATCTCGCGTCTCTTCACCACTGGACTTGACGAAGAGCATCAAGATTTGGTGTGATGCTGCTAACTTTGATGCGATCGCATTGAACGATCGCATTGAATTCCTAACCTGAACGAATTTTTCTATGCAACCAGACCAGCAACATGCTCCGATCGGCATTTTCGACAGCGGCGTCGGCGGATTGACGGTTTTAAGAGAACTGTATCGGCAACTGCCGAACGAATCGATTCTTTATTTTGGCGACACGGCCAGATTGCCCTACGGCGATCGATCGGCAGCGGAAATTCTCTGCTTTGTGCGCGAAATTTTGGCCTGGATGCGCCAGCAAAACGTGAAGATGGTGATCATGGCCTGCAATACCAGTTCTGCGCTGGTGCTGGAAACGGTGCGATCGGAATTTGAGTTTCCGATTTTGGGAACCGTCTTGCCAGGAGCCAGAGCCGCTGTTGCTCAGGGAAACCGGATTGGTGTGATTGCCACGCCTGCCACCGCCGCCAGTCAAGCGTTTCGACGGGCGATCGAAGAGGTGAACCCCGCCGCGCAGGTGTGGCAGGTCGGCTGTCCAGAATTTGTGCCGCTGATCGAGCAAAACCGCATCTACGATCCGTACACTCGTCAGGTGGCTGAAGCGTACCTTTTGCCGCTAATTGATCGATCGATCGATACGCTGGTCTATGGCTGTACGCACTATCCGCACCTCGCGCCCGTTTTGCGATCGATTTTGCCCAGTTCGGTGCGGCTAATCGATCCGGCGGTGCATGTAGTGGCGGCGGCGGCGCAAGAGCTTGACTTGCTGGGTTTGCGGAACACCAAATCCGCCCGCCCGACTCGGTTTGCGGTCAGCGGCAATCCAGCCACTTTTCAAGCTCTGTCTACGCAGTGGCTCGGCTACACGCCAATCGTCGAGGCGATCGAGGTGCAGCAGCTACAGGCGATGCTGCTCGAATCGGCTGAACCTTAGAATCGCCTCGTTGATCGAGCGGCAGTGCTGGAGACTGAGGAGAAGTGCAGTCTTCAGCGCTTTGAACGCATCTGCTAAGCTCGCGATCGCTCAGCCAAACGCAGCAGCACATACACCACGAGCAGGTAGCCCACCGCCAAAATCGGAATTGTCATCGGAATCTCGTTGAAACCCATCGCTAGCACTCATTAATAAAACTAATCGAATAGAGCCAATCGAAGCAGCCGTCACCCTGACCAGCGCAATTAAAGCTGATCCAAACTCAATCCCCGCCGCCTGCGAAAAACTTGCGCGAGTCGGCAGCATACAGCAGTCAGATTACCGCTAGGCAGCGCTTTCTCGAATCGCGATCGACAAAATGTCGAATTCGGTTGCAGCGGCTTGGCGGGATTGGCGAGTGCAGCGAACCACTTGAGACGAGCTTGGGCTGTCCGCTCACTCGCTATGCAGTTTTGAAATTCTTATATCAAGCTAGCACAAATTTTCAGTGGCGATCCGGTGAATTTTGAGCTTTTTTGTGAAGTGATGTTGCACGGGAGGGCGATCGACCCTGAGTGCCAATTGCAGTGCGATCGATCGACAAAAATCAGCAGAAAGGTGGATGGCAGGCGATCGAATCGAGTAATTCTTCATAGATTTGCCAAAGTTGCCTGCTGAAATCCGCCAGATGGAAGAGCGTTAGCTTAGAATGAGTACAAGATCTGTAAGATTTCGTAACCTTATTCATTCTCCAGAAGCGGCGCACCATGACCCTTAGAACAACCCGCCGTCCCGCCATCGGCAGATCACCCACTTGCCGCCAGTAGCGGCTTTGAACCCTGAGCGAGCAGGCACCACATGACGGGCAAACACCAGAAACCGCCACTGCGCGGACACTGATAACGGCTTTG
>JAAUTJ010000576.1 GCA_012031475.1 Leptolyngbyaceae cyanobacterium SM1_3_5
CGTCGGTGGCAACAACACGATCTACGCCGGAGAAGGTGCAAACAACATCCTGACTGGAGCGGGTGATGACCTGATCTACGTCGGTGCGGGCAATGACTTTATCCGGGCAGGAGCAGGTCGCAACACGATCTACGCCGGAGAAGGCAACAACACGATCGCCTCGTCGGGCAACGACTTGATCTACATCGGATCGGGTCGCGATCGCCTCCAGCTTGGACGCGGAACCGGAGAAGCAACGGTGATCACCTTCAACAGTGCAAACGATCGAATTGCGCTGGGTGGCGGTTTGCGGTTTAGCGATTTGACGATCGCCCAAAACGGCGGCGACACCACAATCAGCGCGGGAACCGACGTGCTTGCCACACTCAAGTTTGTGCAGGCTAGCTCGATCACCAGTTCCGCGTTTGCCTAATCGCTTAGACCTCCTGCATAGACTAATTTTTGCCCTTGAAACTGTTAACATTCAGCTTCAAGTCCCCCAATTTTGGGGGATTTAGGGGGCGAGAAAGCATTCGTGCAGGAGGTCTCTTGAATTGAAAGCTGTGCGATTCGTAGGGGCGGGATTTCCTGCTCCTACGATTTCATTTTGGAATCGATAGGATGATTAGCGTATTAACAATGCCTTCAGGCAGTCTCGATTCAATGCCTGCATCTTCTCCATTGAATTCGGAGTTCAAGAAGGATGGATGTTCACCAGGTTGCAGCAGGCGATCGCTCAGATTGCTTGGGTCGATTGACTGAAGAAGGCAGCAGGTGAGATGTTGAAGAACTTAGCGAATTTTTCGATATGTTCTACGGTGAGTTTACGCTGGCCGTTGAGGATTGCCGAGGCGATCGATTCAGTTTTGAAAATTGGAATAAGATCTTTTTGTCTCAGACCAGATTCACTAATCAATGCCTTGAGTAAGGCAACACCATACAAATCTGGAATCAAGACATTTTTCTCTTCATATTCATAAATTAAAACGCCTAGTACGTTCAAGTAATCTCGCTTCTCAGGCGTAATTTCACTGTCGAGAAGAGAATCGACAACCGCTTGAGCAGCAGCAAACTCTGCCTCTGAGTTAATGGGTCGAGGTGGAAACTGCTGTAAAAGATTGATGTAGCTATCAGCAGCAAACATGTTTTTTTTATCTTTTTTATCTACTGATACCAGCTATCTTTCTTCCAATCATCTTTGTCGTACTCTGCATGAGTCAGAACGGCACGGATAAACACTTTTCGGTGGGTATAGTCAATAAAAGTAATCAAGCGGTATTTGTTGCCGCTAATGCTGAATACTGCAAAATTGCCAACCTGATCAGCCGATGGAAAAACCTTACGCAGTTCAACAAAATTCGGCCAGTTACTTGTTACTGTTCGCTTGTACCAGAGCAGTAGACTAGTCTCACTATTGGGGCGATTTTTCCAAAATGTTTCCAGCCGCGATCGAGTAATAACCTGCATATCGTTCTTCTCACGATCGAGTTTTCCATCTTTAATTCCTCGGTAGTAGTTGAGGCTACCTTAGCAAATTGCGAAGTATTCTACAACATCACAATTACCGCTGTTTCAGATTAGGACAGTAAAGATTAGAAACAGAGTAATCATGTTTCTCAATCATGCGATCGAGAAACTTCACGATCGTCCACTGGGCCACAAACCTGCGTACAATGGCGATCGCAAGCATGATCGCAAGCATTATCTGAGGTGGACTGTGCCGCAGGCCGTTGGAGTGATTGAAACCCTGGGATTTCCGGCTGTGTTGGCGGCGGCGGATGCGATGGTGAAAGCGGGACGGGTGACGATCGTGTACTACGGCATTGCCGAGCGGGGCAACATGCTCGTGGCGATTCGCGGCGGCGTGTCCGAAGTCAAAGTGGCGATGGATGCCGGAATGGATGCAGCCGAAAAAACCTTTGGCGGCAAAGTCATGGTTCACTATATGATCCCAAATCCGCCGGAAAATGTCGTCGCCGTGTTGCCGATCGACTTCACCGATGCAGACTTACCGTTCCGCGTTTGAAATGCCCCTCATCCCCTAGCCCCTTCTCCCTTGGGGAGAAGGGGAACCAGATGTCAAAGTCCCTCTCCCTTAGGGAGAGGGATTTAGGGTGAGGGAAAGCCAGATACAATAAAGCTTGGGTTACGTTCGTCAAACTTGGGAGAGAGTCATGTCGTCGGTTGCAGTTGGTTCGCTTGAAACAAAAGGATTTCCCGCTGTGCTGGCGGCAGCAGACGCGATGATCAAAGCGGGGCGCGTCACGCTGGTCGGATACATTCGCGTCGGTAGCGCCCGCTTTACGGTCAACATTCGCGGTGATGTTTCAGAAGTCAAAGCTGCGATGGCGGCGGGAATCGCAGCAGTCGAAACGGTTTACGGCGGCGCACTCGAATCCTGGGTGATCATTCCGCGTCCACACGAAAACGTCGAAGCCGTCTTGCCGATCGCCTACAGCGACAGCGTGGAGCGCTTCCGCGATTCGGTCGAACAGCCGCGCGTCATTGGCCGACTGAATGGCGGCATCTAGAACGGCGGCATCCAATAGTGTTCTAGCAGGAGCTTGACTTCACCAAGCGAAAAAGCTGCATCGCTTCTCATTCCGCTTTGCGATCGGCCAGAAAAGCCTGTGCTAAATTTGAACCGATCGCATCGAGTCAAACCTGATTTCTGCTGAAATAATCGATCGCTTCTCCCAAGTTGGCGGAGAGGCGATCGATTTGCCGTTCCTGCCGCGCAGATTTGCTCAAGCTTTCCGGATCTTGAATCGCGATTTGATGCTGCCTAAGCCCCAATTCTAGATAGTAGCGTTCAACCAAAATTTGGTGAGCGATTATGGCGTCGGTGATGTCATTAATTCAAGGCATGATTGAAAGTTTTGCTGGTCGATCGAAACCTAACTTTCTGCTGTACTTAGCATATTATTTAGCGAATCTTAAACAGAAGATAGCCTAATTTTTCCCATCTGATGCTGTTGCATATCAAGCGCGATCGCTTCTACAGAAATGAAAAAAATATATCCATGTCTTTAGATAGATACTGAGGCGATCGGCGCGATACTTCTAGCAATTACGTTATGGTTGTAACAGACACACAAGCTAGGTAATTAAATGTCTGACATTGTTGATACCGCCGTTAATGCTGGTTCATTCGGCACCCTAGTTGCTGCTGTCAAAGCTGCTGGTCTCGTAGAAACCCTAAAGGGCGCTGGTCCGTTCACGGTGTTTGCACCGACCGACGAAGCATTTGCAAAGCTTCCCGCAGGCACAGTTGATTCCTTGCTCAAAGATATCCCCAAGCTTAAGCAAATCTTGACCTATCACGTTGTCTCTGGCAAAGTGATGGCGGCGGATGTGGTGAAGCTGAAATCGGCCACAACCGTTCAAGGTTCAGACGTAAAAATTGATGCTTCCAATGGTGTTAAGGTGAATGACTCCACAGTTACAACGCCTGATGTTGCTGCTGATAATGGCGTTATCCACATCATCGACACCGTTTTGCTTCCTGCATAATCAAAACGCCTAAATAGCGTACTATTTTTGGGGCTGCGACTGTAAAAAGTTGCCGCCCCAACTTCTGTTTGAGTGTGTTTCATTGCTGATTGGTCATCTTGTGATGAGGAACCAGTAGTATGCACAGTTCGATCGCTA
>JAAUTJ010000577.1 GCA_012031475.1 Leptolyngbyaceae cyanobacterium SM1_3_5
CGGCAATGTCCACGCCTGCGCCATAGTTGGAATAATCGGCTTTTTGTCCGGCGGGGTTGAGCGCGGAAACGGCAATCACGTTCGGGTAGCGGGCGGGATAGGCGGCGCTGTTGCTGGTGGTGTTTCCGGCTGCGGCCACGATCACGACGCCTTTGCTGTGGGCATAGTCGATCGCCTCGCGCATCAGGTCGGTGTCGCCGCCGCCGCCCAAGCTCATGTTGATCACGTCTGCATCGTGATCGGCAGCAAATCGAATCGCTTCGGCAATGTCGGCAACGGTTCCGCCGCCGCCTGCGCCAAGGACTTTCAGGGCATCAGGGCGGCTTCATACGCGATCCCCGCAACGCCGAATTCGTTGTTGGTGGATTGGGCGATCGTGCCTGCGACATGCGTTCCGTGTCCGTTGTCGTCGGTGGCGTCTTCGCGATCGCTCACGAAGTCGTAGCCTGCAACAATTTTGGTGGTTTCCAGGTCGGGAACCAGACTAATCCCGGTGTCGATCACGGCGACTGTTACGCCTTGTCCGTGCGTTTCATTCCAGGCGGATTCTACGTTGATGCTGCGGAGATTCCACTGTTTGGCGTAGTCCGGATCGTTGGGAACGTCGTCTTTTGTCCAGATGTAGTTGGGTTCGATCGATTCGGTATATTGCTTCAGGTTCGATCGCCGCAGGGCTTTCAGGTCGGATTTGCTGCCGGAGACAATATACAAATGATCGCTTTGGGAAAAGATGCTGTTGGGATGCGGAGATTCACCAAGCTGGGTGGCAATCGCTTGAACTTGGGCGGCGATTCGTTCGGCAGGAATGTCTCGCGAAAAGTCGATCGCGATCGAGTCATAGTTGCCTTTTGCTGCCATGCCCGGGGGTAAGCTCAGCAGTGACCCCAGAAAATCGGGGCAAGAAATAGTCCAATCCACAACAGCTTTTTCATCGCGTCGTTTGTCTTCAGAAGTGACTTCTACCTTAACTTAGCTGCCTGGATAAGCAGGGAAATTTGTCGTCGATCGTTACAGGATTGCTTTAGGAAAATTGCTTTAGGGAAATCGCTTTAGGGAAATCGCTTTGAAAAATAATTTTGCCGAAGTCCGAAATGCCAATTTTGCGTTCAAAGCGTCAGGCATTGATTAATTACAAGGATGAGTACAAGTGGTGTCCTTAACAGGGTGTCGGGTGTTCCTTCTGCCTCCTGCGGATCGATCGCCCCACCCAAAGCGATACACTGCTAAAAGCGTTTTGGGCGAGTGAAATGATTACGGTGGCGTTGCCGAAAGGTGGATTGCTGGAGGAAAGTATTCGACTGTTTCAGGCAATCGGCTGGGATTTCAGCGTGTTTCTCGATTCGGCCAATCGGCAACTTGAAATTTGGGATACCTCGCACACGGCAAAAGCGATTTTGGTGCGAAATTACGATGTGCCTGTCTATGTCGAGTATGGACAGGCGCAACTGGGAATTGTCGGCTACGATGTTTTGCGCGAAAAGCAGCCACAGGTAGCGCATCTGGTCGATTTGGGGTTTGGTCACTGTCGGCTGTCGGTTGCGGTGAAGCGAGACGGCTACAAGTCGGCTTTGGAACTGCCGCCGCACTGCCGGATCGCATCAAAGTTTGTCAACTGCGCCCGCGAATATTTTGACAGCCTCGATTTGCCTGTGGAAATTGTGCCGCTGTATGGCTCGGTGGAGTTGGGACCCATTACGGGAATGTCTGAGGCGATCGTCGATTTGGTCGCAACCGGACGGACGCTCAAGGAAAACAATCTGGTCGAGATCGATCGCCTCTTTGACAGCACGGCTCGCCTGATTGCCCATCCGCTCAGCTACCGGATCAATCGCGATGATGTGAAGCAGGCGATCGAGCAGATTCGCGCTTCGGTGGCTGTGGTGAATTAGTGGGGGGCGATCGCTCGACCAATTTATTAACGCTCAAACGCACTCAAAACTTCTTCTGATCAGCGATCGGCTTCACTTAAGTTTGAACGAAAATCGACGCTTACAAGAAAAGGCGTAGAGTCTGAATCAAACCCAGAAACAGGACTACGCCCATCGATAAAGTCAAACTTAGGATACGGCTTCACCTAAGTTTGATGGAAGCTTGTACCCCAAGTTTTGGTTATGACCTTCGATCGCTAGGGAACCGCGTGAAAATAGGTGCCGTACTGCAAACCGGGAAAGGCAATGTTGAGGCTGATGAACAGCGTTGCCACTGCAATTAAGGTCACGGTTGCCATGACGGGAGCGATCGTTAAATACTTCAGAAAATCCTTCATGATTGAACCTCCAAATTGCAGTTATCGCGGTGAAATTGGCACTTCGTTTTCTTTGGCAGTCAGTTCGCCGCTGAGCAGTTCTTTGACAGCCAGCAGCGGCCACATTAGACCTTGAGTAATGGCGCGAATTGCCATGCCTAGATCGATCATGACCTCTAGCATTTCGGGCGTTTGCGATCGATTCGACTGCTGCAAATAAGCCCGACCTGACCAGCCAATGAAGCCCGCAATGTAGAAGAACAGCGAGAAGGGAATGATCACGTCAATGGCGCGATCGAGGCGATCGAGCGGCAGGTGTGGCAGTCCGTCAGTGCCGCACAATTCTTCAGAGGCATAGGCTTTGTACGGCTCATTGAAATAGTAGGTGTTGGGGGCGTTGGCGCGGCGCTGCTGAAAGGCGGGAGATTCGCTGCAAGGCACGAGCATGGTGTTTTCGGCAAGGGCGGAATGTGACCAGCCAAACCAGATCATCAGGGAGCGATCGCGATGATAAAAACCGTAAGGATTTCATGTTGAATTTCTCCTTTAAGTGTCGAGATTGGGATCGGAATCTTCGCGCTCGATCCACAGAAACACGAGAGCAAAAATCGGGAACGGCAAAATATAAAACACGAGCGGAATCATGATCCAGGGTAGCCAGGACGCGGCATAGGCTCCGGTAAGTTCAGAAAAGTCTGCCATTGTGTTCTCCTTGATTGGGTGGAATTTGTGTTAGCTGAACCAGGACAAAGTAGCTGGCTGACGTTGACGCCGCCGCGCAAGCTGGAGTCGATCGCATCGAAGTTTTCCAAGAGCCAATAGGCAAAAAATGCGCCGATGATCGCGCCGATAAATATGCCGCCGGATAGCTGGAACCATTCTTCTTTGCGGCGCAGCGGACGCAAATCATCGTTGGGGCTGCTGTAGGCGCGATAGGGACTGCCTTGGAAGGTGGCGATCGCAAAAATGGAAATGCCTAAGCAAGCAGAAACGGTGATGTAGATCGCAGTAATTAAACCGCTCAGATTTGCGCCGTGAACAGTTTCACGCAATGGCCCGACCACGACTTCTGGACCGACTAAAAAGTAGCCATGTGCAAGGCCAATTTCTAAGCCTCGCATGTAGGGCGTGAGTCCGGGACGATAGGCGGGCAGGTTGCGAATGTAGGCACGAACGAGGGCGGAATCGTTGATTGGAGTGGATAGATTGCCGAGGCTGGAATCGCCTTTGTAAGGTTTGATTAGTTCGGCATTTGCGAATTCAGGTTTTGCGGGGTGAACGGTGGTCATTGGGTTTACCTTCGATCGAATTTTGAGAAGTTTTTGCCTTGATTTCTGTTTGTGAGCGGCGGCTGATTTTTTGCCCCTAAATCCCCCATGAATGGG
>JAAUTJ010000578.1 GCA_012031475.1 Leptolyngbyaceae cyanobacterium SM1_3_5
CCAAGATTGGAGTCAAAATATTGTTTAATCATGGGCAATGCCGCTTGCCAATGTCCCAATACTTTCCATCCGCTGAATGCGAAGAAATTGAGCTTCAAGCTGCTTTTTCTCCGTAATATCAGTGCTGACGACCAGAATTGATTTTGGCTTTTCGTCTTCGTCACGCATCAGCGTCCAGCGACTTGTCACCAGAATGGCGCGATCGTCTTTTGTAACCTGCTCTAGCTCTCCGCACCACTCTCCCTCAGCCATTAAAACGCTGTAGGCACTGTTGAATTGTCGCGAATTGGATTTATAGAGCAATGTACTTGCAAAGCGACCTAAAAACTGCTTCTGCTTTTCGGCCATAAAGCCGCTCCGCCCCTTGATTCCAAAACAGAATTTTGCTTTCCAAATCGCAAACTAAAATGGCATCGGTGGCAATATCCAGCAGCGCCGCCTGTTCGCGAATTCGCTGTTCACTGCGCTGCCGCTCGATCGCATATCGGATCGATCGCACCAGTAGATCGCTGCTGACTTCTCCCTTCACAAGATAGTCTTGTGCGCCTTCCTGCACCGCTTTGATCGCCACCGTTTCATCATCAAGTCCGGTGACAACAACGATCGGGACAGACATTGCGCGTCGATGCAGCCGCACAAAGGTTTCAAGACCTTGGCTGTCGGGCAGTGAAAGGTCGAGAAGAACGAGATCAAACGGTTCGCTAAGCGCCTGCAAGCCCAGACTCAAATTATTAACCTGCTTGATTTGAAACTGAACTGAAGCGACTTCTTTGATCAGTTCTCGAAGCAATCGAGCATCGCCAGGATTGTCTTCTACAAGCAATACTTTAATGAATTGCTGTTCCATCTTGCTTACTCCGGCGGCAGTTTCACAATGGTTAACCAAAACTGCTCAATCAATTTAACCACTTGAATGAACTGATCGAGGTCGATCGGTTTTGTAATGTAACAGTTTGCGTGAAGATCGTAGGCTTTGACGATATCTTCCTCAGCCTCCGAAGTGGTGAGAATGACGATTGGAATTCGTCTTAAGTGTGGGTCGGTTTTGATTTCTTCTAAAACTTCTCGCCCGTCTTTTTTGGGAAGATTGAGATCGAGCAAAATTAAGTCTGAATGCGGCGTGTTGAGATAGGGTGGTTTTTTGCGAAGAAAATTCAGCGCTTGAATGCCGTCTTCCACGACGCTGAGATTGTTGTGAATTTTGCCTTCCTGCAAAACTTCCTGGGTGAGACGGACATCGCCAGGACTATCTTCAACGAGCAAAATCTCGATCGATCGACCTGTCCTACTCATGATGGGACTTCTCCTGAGTCGGGCAGCGTGAAGCAAAAAGTAGCTCCCTGCACAGAGGGCGCTACCCAAATCTTACCGACATGTCGCTCCACAATTTTCTTGCAAATTGCCAGCCCAATTCCGGTTCCTGCGTAGTCCGATCGACTGTGTAGTCGCTGAAAAATGATGAAAATTCGATCGACATATTGCGGTTCAATCCCAATGCCGTTATCACGGACGGAGAACAGCCAATCCTGCTCTTGTCGATCGATCGAAATGTGAACGATCGGCGGATCATCGCCGCGAAATTTAATCGCATTGCTGAGCAGATTTTGAAATAGCTGAATCATCTGGCTGGCATCTGCGAATACTTTGGGTAAAGTGGCATAGGTGATCGTTGCGCTGCTTTCTTCGATCGCAACTTTGAGATTGGCGATCGCCTGCTCCACAACAACAGTTAAATCCGTAGACTCGAACGGTTTTCCATGCGTATCCACTCGTGAATACATCAATAGATCGCTGATCAGCGTCTTCATTCGCGCCGCGCCGTCTACCGCGAAGCCAATAAAATCATCCGCATCCGCATCGAGCTTGCCCTGATAGCGACGCTGGAGAAGCTGCAAATAGCTCGTCACCATTCGCAGCGGCTCTTGCAAATCGTGCGAGGCAATGTAGGCGAACTGCTGAAGCTCGGTGTTGGAGCGCAAAAGCTCCTGCCGCTGGCGCGTTTCCTGCTCCAGCAGTTGCGCTTGCGTCAGGGCAATGCCAATTTGATCGGCTAGCTGCTTGAGCAGTTCAATTCAAAGCTTGTCCACTGGCGGGGGCGATCGCACTGATGCGTGATCAGCAGTCCCCAAAGTTCAGCTTGGGCAACGATCGGAACAACCAGCTTGGCCTTCACTTGAAACTGCTGCACAAACTCAACCAGACAGGGAGCGATCTCACTATTTTGCTGAATATCAGCCAGTGATCGAACTCGTCCCTGGAGGTAAAGCTGCCGATAGTCTTCGGGAAAAACTTCATTCGGGAAGATTTGGCCTAAAACAGAGGAAAATCCCGGTAAGACTGCTTCGGCCACGCCGTTACCCGATCCATCCGGCCACAGCCGATAGACGAGGACGCGATCGGCACTGAAAATCTTTTGGACTTCCGTGACCGCCGTTTGCAGAATCTCTTGAAGCTGAAGCGACTGGCGAATTTTCAGCGTCACCTCGGCAAACAGTTGGGAGCGGCGATTTTGCCGCTGGAGGTCTTCTTGTGTCTGGATGCGATCGCTCAGGTCGGTCATGCCGCCCAGCATCCGAATCGGCTTGCCCGCTGAGTTGTGCATCACGTAGCCGCGATCGAGGACATAGGCATACGATCCATCGGCGCAGCAATAGCGATATTCGTCCGTCCAAGCCTGTCCGCCCTGCTGAATCGTCGCCTGAATGCTGGACACGACTCGCGATCGATCGTCCGGGTGAATGCGGCTGAGCCACCAGGCGCTATCTGCCCCCACGTCGGTCGCAGCGTAGCCAAACAGCGTCTTGATGCCCTCATTCCACCAGACGCGATCGCCCAGCAAATCCCAATCCCAAACCGCATCATTCGTTGTGTGAGCAATCAGTTGAAATCGCTCTTCGCTTTGATGCAGCGCGGTTTCGGCCTGCTTGCGCTCCGTAATATCATCCAGCACCCAGAGCCGACCGGGAACCTGTCGCAGATGAATCGGCGTACCAGACAAGCTCAAAATCTGGGTGGGCTGGCTGAAGCACCACTGCCAATCGCGGATTTCAACCTGCGGCTGTGAAAAAAACTGAGCCGCTTGAGCCGCAATTTCTTCTCGATTGTCTGCCCGCATCCGCAGCGCAGTCATCGCCTGAGCGATCGCCGCAGGTTCGATCGCGCCTTGCGGCAAGTTAAGCTGGGTCGCCGCCGTTTGATTAATCCAGCCCTGTTCGCCGTCCTCATCCAAAAACACAATCCCTTGCGGAATCGTTTCCAGCGTGGCAATCAGCCGCGCCTGAAGCTTCTCCAATCGCAAGGTCACATCCTGAAAGCGCAGCAGCGTACTTAAGCTATTCCGCAGCGAGTTCACATATTGCTGCAATCGCTTCGAGAAGTGGACAGGACGATTCCACAGCAGCAGAATCGCGCCCTGCACCTGCTCAGACTGATGAAGCGGAATCACGACCAGCGATCGAACCCCTTGCGCCAGCAGCACAGAAGCCGAATTCGGGGTGGACGGATAGTCCGGGTAGAACAGACAGGCATTTTTGCTCGATCGCTTCTGCAAACAGCGCAGGCGTGGTCAGCCGCGAGGGAAGCACCGTTTCCCGGCAGGCTCAGCAGCGTTTCAGCCGTGACGCGA
>JAAUTJ010000579.1 GCA_012031475.1 Leptolyngbyaceae cyanobacterium SM1_3_5
GAGGGGAGGTAGAGACGCGAGATCTCGCGTCTTTACGGGGTGAGGAGGTGGGAGAGACGCAAGATCTCGCGTCTTTACGGGGTGAGGGGGTGGAGGGCGAAGAAGGTTTCGTAGATGGTGAGGCCGACCTGGTTGATGCCGATTTGCAGATCGTCGAGAAATTCGTGCAGGCCGCGCTGAATGATTTCCTCGATCGTCACGTAGTCAAGCTGCGATCGCAGTCTGCCCAAAGTGCGCTCGACCGGATTTGTCCAGGTTCCCGCTGGAACTCCGGTGATTTTGCAGAGTGACTGTTCGGCCTGAAGAAAGCAGAACTGAATCGATCGCGGAAATTCGCGATTCAAAATCAAAAACTGAGCCACATCCGGCGGCGCAATCCGGCGAATCTGCTTGCGATACATTTCATAAGCGCTGGCCGACTTGAGCAGCGCGATCCACTGAAGCTGATCCAGTGACGTACCCACATCGTCCACAGTCGGCAGCAAAATAAAATATTTCACATCGAGAATTCGCGCCGTCTTGTCTGCCCGCTCCAGATAGCGCCCGATTTTGCCAAAATGCCAGCCCTCATTGTGCGACATTGTGGCATCCATCACGCCCGCGAACAGGTGACTCGCCAGCTTCACCTGCGCGAAAAAGCTCGACAGTTCAGACGATCGCTTCCCCATCGCTGCCTCATTCACCATCAGATAAAACTCATTCACCTGCTCCCACATTTCCGACGAGATAATTTCACGAACCGATCGTGCATTTTCCCGCGCCGCACACAAACACGACAAGATCGAATTCGGATAGCTGCGATCGAACGTCAAAAACTCAATCACATTTTCCGCCGTCGCCTCGCCATATCGCTCTGCAAAAGCGGATCGATCGCCCGTCGTATTGACCAGCGGCTTCCACTGCTGCGTCACTCCGGCAGGCGAATCCAGCAGCAAATTCAAATTCACATCCACAAATCGAGCGACATTTTCCGCCCGTTCAATGTAGCGGTTGAGCCAGTAGATCGAGTCGGCAACACGGCTGAGCATAGGTGCGATCGGGTGTCGGCAGAGGGCAGAGGGCAGAGGGTCGGAAAACCAGGGACGCGGTGCGGAAGCCAATGCGAAGCGCGTATCGCATCCCACAGATACGCCCTTGCGTGGGGGTCAGGGGGAAGGCACTCCCCCCTGTGGGGTTGGAGGTTTGGAGGAGGGGCAAAGCCCCTAGCCTCCAATGGCTCGGATCAAGAGGTAATCCTAACCTAAAAAATCCGTCTCCTGTGGGAATTCAACCTAAGAAAACTTCTCGGTAATCCGTCGCATCGCCTCCATCACATTTTCCTGACTGTTAAACGCCGAAATCCGAAAGTAGCCTTCACCCGCCGCCCCAAACCCCGATCCCGGCGTTCCCACCACGTTGCAGGTGTGCAGCAGCTTATCAAAGAAATCCCAGCTTGAAAGATTATTCGGCGTTTGCAGCCACACATACGGCGCATTGATGCCACCAAACACCTTAATTCCGGCGCTGGTGAGTCGATCGCGAATGATCTTGGCATTCTCCATGTAGAAATTGATGAGCGCCTGCGTTTGCGCCTGACCTTCCGGCGAATAGACCGCCTCGGCTCCCCGCTGCACAATGTACGACACGCCATTAAACTTTGTGGACTGCCTGCGATTCCACAGCTTCCACAGTTCCACAGTGGAGCCGTCTGCTGCCTTGCCCTTCAGCGATTTTGGCACAACCGTCAGAGCGCAACGAGTTCCCGTGAATCCGGCATTTTTGGAGAAAGATCGAAACTCGATCGCACAGTCCCGCGCTCCCTCAAGTTCATAGATCGAGTGCGGCAAATCCGGATCAGAAATGAACGCCTCATACGCCGCATCAAAAAAGATGATCGACCCGTTCGCCTTGGCGTAGTTCACCCAGTCTTGCAGGTGCGCCTTGGTTGCCGTTGCTCCGGTCGGATTGTTGGGAAAGCAAAGGTAAATCAAATCAACTTTTTCAGTTGGAATTTGGGCGGTGAAATTGTTTTCCGCCGTGATTGGCAGATAGACCAACCCGCCATATTCACCGCGATCGTTCGCCTCACCCGTATGCCCCGCCATCACGTTCGTATCGACATAAACCGGATAGACCGGATCGGTGACGGCGATCGCATTGTCATCGCCAAAAATATCGAGAATGTTGCCCGTGTCGCACTTGGAGCCATCCGAGACAAAATCTCATCCGCACTGATGTCACAGCCGCGAGAGTGAAAATCGTGAGCGGCAATCTTTTCGCGCAGCCAAGCGTAGCCCTGTTCCGGGCCATAGCCTTGAAAAGTGGAGCGATCGCCCATCTCTTCCACCGCCTTGATCATCGCCGTCCGACACGCTTCCGGCAGCGGTTCGGTCACATCGCCAATTCCCAGCCGGATAATTTTTGCATCCGGATTCGCCTGAGCAAACGCAGTCACCCGCCGCGCAATTTCGGGAAACAGATAGCCCGCTTTCAGCTTCAAATAGTGGTCGTTGATGGTTGCCATGATCAGGAGTTACGAACTTGCAGTTAGTTTACCGTCGGAGCGGCGATGTGAATTCGGTTTTGAGGCGATCGCCTGAGTTGCAGCCGCAGTTCGATCGCTTCAGCCCAGATGATTACGCACCGCCGCTGACCAAGAACGCTATGATACCGTTTGCAGTTCTGAAAGGGCAGGGTAGTCGGTGTAGCCTTTTGCATCGCCGCCGTAGAAAGTGTTCACGTCCGGCTCGTTCAGCGGCGCATCAAGCTGGAACCGCTCCACCAAATCGGGATTGGCAATAAACAGCCTGCCGTATGCAACCAGATCAGCTGCGCCGGAAGCGATCGCCTCATTCCCTTTTGCCAAATCGTATTCGTTGGCAACGATCAAATTGCCCTGGTAGATCGATCGAAAATACGCCGTTGGAACTGGTTTGCCGCCGTGTCGGGCATCGGCCTCGCTCGGTTCGATCAGATGCAAGTAGGCCAAATTGAAGCGATTTAGCTGCTCCACAACATAGCCGAACGTGGCTTCTGGATTCGAGTCGCGCATGTCGTTAAACGTGCCGCTCGGTGACAGGCGAATGCCGACGCGATCGCTGCCCCAAACGCCCACAACCGCCTCGGTGACTTCCAGTAGCAGACGAGCGCGATTTTCAATCGAGCCGCCATACTCATCACTGCGCTGGTTGCTGCCGTCGCGCAAAAACTGGTCAAGCAAATAGCCGTTCGCGCCGTGAACTTCCGCCCCGTCGAATCCGGCTTCCAGCGCATTTTTTGCGCCTTGGCGATACTGCTCAACGATGCCAGGAATCTCAGATCGATCGAGCGCTCTGGGCGTCACAAACGGCTTGTTGCCTTCATAAGTGGAGGCCATGCCCTGCGGGGCGATCGCGCTGGGAGCAACAGGCAACGCCCCATTCGGCTGCAAATCGGGGTGCGAAATTCGCCCCACGTGCCAAAGCTGCAAGAAAATTCGTCCGCCCTTGGCGTGAACCGCTTCCGTCACCAGCTTCCAGCCTGCGACCTGTTCAGGCGAATGGATTCCCGGCGTGGCCGGATAGCCCAAACCCTCCGACGCGACCTGCGAGGCTTCAGTAATCAGCAGTCCGGCAGTGGCTCGCTGGGCGTAGTAGATGGCGTT
>JAAUTJ010000580.1 GCA_012031475.1 Leptolyngbyaceae cyanobacterium SM1_3_5
TGAACACGATAGATGCGATCGGCCTGTTCGGTAGACAGCCGCGTGGTGGGAACGAGCAGGCCTGCGAACTGCCCCGTGATCAGGCAGATCGCAGGCGGGTTCGCTGTGGCCGTTGTGCGATGCTTCTGCGCGATCGGGCACGTAGTAGTCGGTCACTTGGCTGGAAGGCGCTACGAATTCGTGCAGGTCTGGGTCAAAGGCCAGCACTTCGCCTGTTTCGATGTGAAAGATCCAGCCGTAGATCTTCAGCTTGTTTTGATACAGCCGCGAGTGGACGACCGGATAAGTTTGCAAATTCTCGATTTGCGTTAGGACATGTTCGGCTGTGGTGATTTCCAGCAGTTCTTCGCCCTGTCGATCGCCATAGTTTTCCTTCACCAAACGGCGTGTCGCTTCGGCATGTTTGAGCCAGTCATACACCAAAGGCATTTCTTCTTCCAATTTGCCCAGTTGCAGCAGACCTTTCATTGCGCCGCAGTTGGAGTGTCCGCAAACGATAATCTGCTCGATTCCCAAAGCGTGAATCGCATATTCCACTGCTGCTCCCTCGCCGCCATTGGCCGCGCCATATGGGGGAATGATATTTCCGGCGTTGCGAATCACGAAGAGATCGCCGACTTGTGCCTGCGTAATCAGCGTGGGATCAACTCGCGAGTCTGAGCAGGTGATGAACAGAACACGCGGCTTTTGCCCATGTGCCAACTGCTCGAATAAATCATGATACTGGCTAAAATATCCGGTCTGAAATTCGCGCAGACCGCGAATCAACTTTTTCATAGCGCTCCTAGCGATCGATCGCCCTTCCCATTTCCAGTGAAGCACTTTTGGCGATCGATCGAACCATCGCCGCCAAACTTATCTCGAATGGTTGACCGTCTTGGATACAGCCAAATTTGAATGCAGCGAAAAGAACGGAGAGAGAGGGATTCGAACCCTCGTTAAAGTTGCCCCTAAACAGCATTTCCAGTGCTGCGCCTTCAACCACTCGGCCATCTCTCCAATGGTGGTAGAAAACTCTACCCACGCAAAGGGATATGTTAGCAGAAATCCGGGCACACTGAAAGCGCGTTTCGTTCACGCTGGGGCGGTGTCGATCGCTATGATCGAAAGAATCTGCTTTTCTTGCGTGATTCATGCCTTACCACACCGTTGAAATTTTCGATCGCCAAACCGGGAAGCGCCATCTGGTCGAAGTTCCAGGCGATCGCTACATTCTGCACAGCGCCGAAGCTCAAGGCGTCAATCTGCCGTTTGCCTGCCGAAATGGAGCCTGCACGACCTGCGCGGTTCGGGTTTTGGCGGGCGATATCTATCAGCCGGAGGCGATGGGCTTGTCGCCCAAGCTGCAAGAAACCTATGCGCTGCTGTGCGTCAGCTATGCCTGCTCAAATCTCAAAGTTGAAACGCAAAACGAAGACGAAGTATATGAGCTTCAGTTTGGTCAGCACTTTGGTAAAGGAAAAGTCCGGCGCGGTCTGCCGCTGGATGAAGATTAGCTTCGTTCTGGTCGCGATGCTGCTGGCAAGCTGTCAGGCAGCACCGCGATCGATCGAAACCGGGCTTGTCACTCGCGTCACGAGCGGCCAAACGATCGAAGTCCGCCTTAATTCGCAAATTCAAACTGTTAGTCTGCTCGGCGTTGAAGCGCCTGATTTCCGTCAGCAACCCTGGGCAAATCAAGCCAAACAGCGCTTACAAGAACTGATTGAAGGTCAAATGGTGCGGCTCGAATTCGCGCCCACCGAATCAACAAGCTATCGATCGGCTTTGGTGTGGTTCAATCAAACTTTGGTGAATGAAAAACTGATTGAAGAAGGCTTGGTTTTGGTGCGATCGAATGTTCCCTCTGCGGATGGCGATCGCCTCGCCCATGCTCAAGAAAAAGCTCGTATTCTCGGTCAAGGCATCTGGAATCCATCTCAACCGATGCGACAAACGCCCACGCAGTTTCGCACCCAGCTAGCGACATGATTTTGCATCGATCGATGGATGAGGCCAATGCACGAGCGATTTTAGCGTGGCAGTATGAGCCACCCTACGACTTTTACAACGCTTCAAGCGCAACTGAAATAGCACTCCAAACGCTGCTTGCTCCAGACAATGCTTACTACGCGATCGTCAATGAACAAAACGACCTGATCGGGTTTTGCTGCTACGGACAAGATGCACAAGTTCCCGGCGGCGACTATCGCGCTGAGGCGCTAGATGTTGGCTTTGGGATACGTCCTGACCTGACTGGAAAAGGGTTGGGATTGTCGATCGTCCATGCCTGTTTAACCTTTGCCCGCGCTCAGTTTGTGCCGTCTGCGTTTCGGGTCACGGTTGCAGCGTTTAATCTGCGGGCGCTAAGCGGTTGTGGCGAAAGGCAGGCTTCAAGGACGTTCAAATCTTTTCATCGTACAGGCAGCAGGGAATTCACTATTTTAACCTGTGCAGCGTGATACCAACCGAATGTGAAGCTGCTGAATCCATAGGATGCGTTACGGCTACCGCTTAACGCATCACCAATTTCTGCCACTGTAATCAAGATTTCCGCGCTTCTGCGGCTTGAATGGCTTCAGTCAAGTCGAACTGATTTGCATAATATCTCATGCCATCTTTTAGTTTTTCAAATGCTGATGGAAATGCCCAAAAGCGTCGATTTGGGTAATCTAAGGAAATTGCTTCGCGATCGAAAAAGCTTTTAGCCGCCGCCACCATCGCTTTGTGGGTTGAGGTATTTTCTGATGTCTACTGCCAAACTGGAAGTCTGAAACAGCCAAAAAATCGAAATTTTGCAGCCACCAAGAATTCAAAACAGGAAGCGTTTTGCGCTCAATTTTTGAATAGGGCTGATGTCGCAGTCGAAGCTCAAGCCGAATTTCTGCTGGCTCGTATGAACCGAAGTAAGGTCTTGTTAAATTCGCGATTGATCGAGTCTCAAGCCAACCATCCCAAGGATTAGAGATGGGTTGAGGAGAACCAGCCTCGTGATACAAAAGTGGCAAACCAGTGGGGATGTGCCACAAACTGTAATTTTCAGTTTAAAGCGATCGATCGCGCTTACCGCCTTCCATTTTTGCTGAGGGAAATCTTGACTTTTCTCAGATATGATGAAGGCAATCTCATCATCTGCATTCAACCGCTTCAGCAGAATTTCAGCATCTTCTTGATCGGCAAAGAATGGTATCCAAGGCATTTTTCTAATGTCCGTCCAGCGGTTTCAGGACTGCTCTACAAAACAATGTAGGTGATCGATCGCCCCACCCAGAAAGCAAAAAGCCCTCCGCAAAGGAAGGACTTCTCAAAGGTTCACCGCAACGCCGTCTTACCTCAGTTTTTGACCTGGAATAATCCAGGGTGGGAATCGTGGCTTCAGGTTAAAGTTTCCAAGTACAAGCTTGGTCTACTGCCGCTGAAACTGCTTGAGTCCCTTCGTAAACAAGGCATAGATCATAAAACATTATTGGCAGTCACCAACGTCGCAGCTACACCTGTCAATCATTTTAGCGAGTTTGCATCGCTTCGGGTCAAGGGGGAAAACCGAATTCGATCGATTTCGGCAAATCTTGACATTTCAGCCGTCGATTCTAAGATGCGCCCGCTTCAACCTCGCCAGTCGGGAGGGATGCTT
>JAAUTJ010000581.1 GCA_012031475.1 Leptolyngbyaceae cyanobacterium SM1_3_5
CATATTCGCGCAAGAGGTCTATTCTGTGCAATCTCATAGCAAATTGGTATAGTCAGGTTTTTAATGTTTGAAAGCGCGGCTGACTCGTACTTTCAATCATCAAGTTTTGAGTTTGATTCGACTCTCGATCCTAACAAAACTATTCGTGCATGACGCCATCCGGCATGATTGCACCCACTAAATTGGTGTTGTGGAAGTTGACCTGGTTGAGGCTGGCATTGATCATCATTGCCTCAGTCAGGTCAGCTTCGCTGAGATTTGCCCAACTGAGCTTGGCGCGGTAAAGATTGGCGTTGCGAAGATTTGCGCCGCGCAAGGATGTCCAGCTTAGATTGGCGCTGCGGATGTTGGCGCGTTGCAGATTGGCATTAATTAAGTTGGCGCTGATCAGCTTGGCGCGGCTGAGGTCGGCACCGCGCAGATCGGCTTCTTCCAAGGTGGCTCCGTGTGCGATCGCATTCACCAGACTGGCCGATTCCAAGATCGCCTCGTTCAGCATCGCGTTGGTTAAGTTTGCGCCTTCCAGCACGGCTCTGGTCAGGTCAGCGCCAAACAGCTTGGCACGATTCAAGCAGGCTTCATGCATCAGCGCTTCAGTCAGATTGGCCTGCGCCAAATTTGCCTCGCCCAGATTGGCAAACTGCAAGCTCGATCGCCGCAAATCCGTTCTGAATAATCTCGCGCCGCGCAGTCCGGCTTCGTTCAGGTCCACTTCTTGCAGAATTGCATCAGTGAGATTTGCACCAATTAAATTAATTTCCATCAGGTTGGACTGGCTCAAGTCGGCACCCGTGAGATCGGCTTCGCGCAAATTGGCTTCGCTCAAGTCCACACCGCGCAGATTGGCTTTGCTGAGGTTTGCCCGCCGCAAATTGATTGTCCTTAAGTCTCTGCCGCTCAGGTCAATTCCAGACAAATCGGCTTCGAGAAAATCTTTTACGCCTGCCGAAAATTGATTCAGCAGTTCGGCAGCATCCATTGTGATCATCCTGGCGGTAGGGTAGCGAGAAACGAGAAGCAAGAAACGGGAGGCGAAGCGGTTTCGTCTCAGTTCAGATTGCCCTGAATGTCTCAGCAATCTTGCGGTTGCCTAGAAAAAACAAATTGCCGATCGATTCGGCTCGGCTGACAATTCCATCTGCTTATTTTGATTTTTACGAGGTTCAGCGAATTTTATCCGGTAGATTTGCTTATTCTTTACATCCATTCTGCCCAAATTGCCGCGATCGATACACAATCGATCGTTCAGATGTCATCTAGATTTCGATAGACTTGAAGTCTTGACGCTTTTTGCGCGAACCGCCACAGAACGTAGAGATTATCAGAACACAGCGATTACAGAACACAGAGATTAAAGTTATGCCGGAACTGAGAAGCCAAGCTGTCACCCAG
Source organism: Leptolyngbyaceae cyanobacterium SM1_3_5 (assembly GCA_012031475.1). GTDB lineage: Bacteria > Cyanobacteriota > Cyanobacteriia > Elainellales > Elainellaceae > JAAUTJ01. The sequence continues at coordinate 1,393 of JAAUTJ010000581.1, forward strand.
GGCGTTCAGCGAACGCCAAACCGCGCCATGCTGCGGGCTGTTGGATTTGGAGACGACGATTTTACCAAGCCGATTATCGGCATTCGCCAACGGCTACAGCACCATTACGCCCTGCAACATGGGCATCAACGATTTGGCAAAGCGGGCAGAATCCGGTGCCAAAGTCGCGGGCGCAATGCCGCAGCTTTTCGGCACGATCACGATCAGCGACGGCATTTCGATGGGAACCGAGGGAATGAAATATTCGCTCGTGTCCAGAGAAGTGATTGCCGACTCGATCGAAACCGTCTGCAACGGCCAAAGCATGGACGGCGTGTTGGCGATCGGCGGCTGCGACAAAAACATGCCCGGAGCGATGATTGCGATCGCCCGCCTCAACATCCCCGCCGTCTTCGTCTACGGCGGCACGATCAAGCCCGGACACTACAACGGCAAAGACCTCACGGTCGTCAGCGCATTCGAGGCAGTGGGTGAATACAGCGCCGGAAAACTGCCCGAAGCCGATTTGCTGGAAATCGAGCGGCGATCGTGTCCCGGTGCGGGGTCGTGCGGCGGCATGTACACGGCCAACACGATGTCATCCGCATTCGAGGCGATGGGCATGAGCCTGATGTATTCGTCCACGATGGCCGCTGAAGATGCCGAAAAAGCCGAAAGCGCCGAGAAATCTGCCCAAACCCTAGTGGAAGCGATTCGCAAGCAGATTTTGCCCAGACAGCTCATTACGCGCCAATCGATCGAAAACGCGATCTCGGTGATCATGGCGATCGGCGGTTCGACCAATGCTGTTTTGCACTTTCTGGCGATCGCCCACGCTGCCGGAGTCGAACTGAAGCTCGACGATTTCGAGGCGATTCGCGCCCGCGTCCCTGTCCTGTGCGACCTCAAGCCTTCTGGCCGCTATGTCGCCACCGATCTGCATCAGGCGGGCGGCATTCCCCAAGTGATGAAAATGCTGCTGGTGAACAACTTGCTGCACGGCGACTGCTTGACCGTCACCGGACAGACGATCGCGGAAGTGCTGGCCGAAGTGCCGGAAAGCCCACGATCGGATCAAGACGTGATTCGTTCCTGGAACAATCCGATCTATCCCGAAGGACACCTAGGAATTTTGCGCGGCAATCTGGCAACCGAAGGATCGGTGGCAAAACTGACCGGAATCAAGAAGCGATCGATCGCAGGCCCCGCTCGCGTGTTTGAGTCGGAAGAAGCCTGCCTCGACGCCATTCTTGCCAAGCAGATTCAGGCGGGCGACGTGCTGGTGATTCGCTATGAAGGTCCCAAAGGTGGCCCCGGAATGCGCGAAATGCTTGCCCCCACATCGGCCATCATCGGCGCAGGCTTGGGCGATTCCGTTGGCCTAATTACGGATGGACGCTTTTCTGGCGGCACTTACGGCATGGTGGTGGGTCATGTCGCGCCGGAAGCCTTTGTCGGCGGCACGATTGCGTTCGTACAAGAAGGTGACCCGATTACGATCGATGCGGATGCTCGCCTGCTGCAAGTCCATGTCTCTGATCAAGAGTTGGCTCAACGTCGGGCAAACTGGCAGCCGCCTCAGCCGCGCTACACCAAGGGCGTGTTGGCGAAATATGTCCAAGCTGGTTTCTTCTAGCAGTTTGGGCGCAGTCACGGATTTGAATTTGTGATGGATTGGTAATCGAACGGAGGGGCGAAGCATTTGGACTGGGGTTTCCTTCTACTGCCGAGAGGGAATTTACCGAATGCTTCACTCCTACAATAAAACGCGATAGGTCACATTTCCTTAACGCTATGTCATCTGAAAAACTTTCATCTGAAAAAACTGAGAAAGCAAGAATGCTGGCAGGAGAACTCTATCTCGCTAGCGATTCAGAACTCGCTGCCGAAGCGATGCGGGCAAGGGAACTATTGCAGCAATTCAACCAAACGGCGGCGGCAGATCGGGAAGGGCGCAGGGCAATTTTGCGCCAGTTGCTAGGGCAGGTAGGCGAACAGCCATCGATTGTGCCCCCTTTTCACTGTGACTACGGCATTCACATTTCGATTGGCGATCGGTTTTACATGAATTACGGCGGCGTGATTCTCGACTGCAACCAAGTGGAAATTGGCGACGATGTGCTGTGCGCTCCCTATGTGCAAATCTACGCCGCCACCCATCCTACCGATCCGGCTGTGCGCCTTACCGGGCGGGAGTTAGCACTTCCAGTCAAAATTGGCAATAACGTTTTG
>JAAUTJ010000582.1 GCA_012031475.1 Leptolyngbyaceae cyanobacterium SM1_3_5
GGCGCAAAGCGTCAACGAGGCGATCGCTCAGCAAGCCACAGTTCTCGCTTTGTTTCCCAATTCGGGACTGCTCGATCGCGCTCTACAAGTCGCTGAAGTCAACAACAATCGCCTCAAGCTGCTGGGCGGCGATGATGTCTATTCACCGAAAACGCTGGAAGTCGGCGGCGCGTCTGCCGTCGATATGATCGTCGCGGTTCCCTGGCACGTGCTGGCACATCAAGGAACGCCGTTTGTGAACGAGTCGCGGCAGCTTTGGGGCGGCGATGTCAACTGGCGCACGGCGATGGCGTATGATGCCACTGCCGCTTTGATTGCCGCTTTGGGACGCAATCCGACTCGCGAAGGCGTCGAGCAAGCCTTGCGATCGCCGGGCTTTTCCGCACAGGGCGTCATCGGAAACCGTGCGGTTTTTGCCCTCTGCGATCGCAATCAGGGGGTGCAGCTTGTCACGGTTGAAGCGGGCAGGCGATCGGGCTTCGGCTACGATTTTGTGCCGATTCCTTAACTCTTCAATAATCTGGAATTTCCAGCACCCAGCGTGGTTATAGTGGCAGTAGCATTCTGAAGGTTGCTCATGACACAAAAAACGACACGCCTGCCTTAATTGTTGCGCTGCTTGTCACGGCTGGCTTAATTGGCGGCGGCGTTTGGTGGTTGAACCAGCAACCGGGCGGAATTGGCGGCATCATCGGCAGTGGCAATCCACCACCCAGCCCACCGACTCCTTCACCAACAACTCCACCGACTACTGCTGGCGGAAATGATTTCAGCAGCGTGGCGAATGTGCCGAGCGGCCTGTTTAGCTATGGCGGCAGCACGTCGTTTGCACCGATTCGTGGCGCAATCGATCCGCAGCTTGCAACCGTCCATCCAAGTTTTCAACTCCGCTACACCGACCCCCTGAGCGGCGCACCCGGATCGGTCACGGGAATTCAAATGCTGATTGATAATCAGCTTGCCTTTGCCCAGTCGTCGCGATCGTTCACTGCCGAAGAAAATCAGGCAGCCCAGCAGCGCGGCTTTTCGCTCCAGGCGATTCCCGTTGCGATCGAAGGAATTGCGGTTGCCGTCAATCCAAGCCTGAACGTGCCGGGGGCTCGACGGTTGCTCAGTTGCGCGACATCTACACGGGAGCCGTCACCAACTGGAACCAGGTCGGCGGATCGAACTTACCGATTACTGCCTTTTCGCGACCCAGAGCAGACAGCGGCACGGTTGAGTTTTTTGTTGAAAATGTTCTAGGCGGCGCAAGTTTGGGGAGCAATGTTCGATCGATCCCCACCACAACCGAAGCATTGCGAGCCATTTCCAGCACTGCGGGCGGCATCTATTTTGCTTCCGCGCCCGAAGTCGTAGGACAGTGTACCGTCAAGCCGCTGGCGATCGGACGGCAGGCGGGGCAATTTGTCGCGCCGTATCAAGGCGAAATTTTTCTCTCACCGCAGTGTCCGGGTCAGCGGACGCAACTGAATATTGACGCACTGCGGAACAGCTATCCGCTAACGCGCCAACTGTTTATTATCGTCAAGCAAAATGGACAGGCCGAGCAGCAAGCAGGAGAAGCCTATGCTAACCTGCTGCTGACCAGGCAAGGACAAGACCTGCTTCAACAAGCAGGCTTTGTCCCAATTCGTTAGCGCTGAAGCACGGCAGACTCGGCGGGAATACACAGCAGATTATCGCCATAGGAGCGAATCAAGCCCCGCTGCCGCAGTTTACCCATCAGTCGGGTGACGGTGACGCGAGTAGAGCCGATCGCGCTGCCAATCTGAGCATGAGTGAGCGCCCAAGGCAGGCAGTAGCCTTCGTCACAGGGTTCGCCAAACTCTTCGATCAGCAGGGTCAAGAAACCGAGGAGGCGATCGATCGTGCGGCGCTGACCCAAGGTGCTGAGCCACAAGAGTTTACGCTGATGCTGATAGCGGAAGGCATCCAGCACTTCGCGGCGGAAGTGCGGCCAGTTGTCCAAATCATGCCAATACAGCCAGATCACCGCTGTTTGGTCAACATGGGCGAAGCTTTGCAGCGTGAAGGGCGATTGGGAAACGATCTCAAACGGCTGGCCTGCACCCACAAAGCCCAAAAATGCTTCTTCAGAATTGATGCGGGGCAAGCGTGAATTGCTCGGCGTGGCGCTGACTTGCGCCTCACCCACCAGACGCACAGCACCCCGCTGTACCAGGTAGAGCAAACCGGGGCGCGTCGGAATCTTTTCGTCTTTGGCAAACGTGCGACAGCGGTAATGCTCTTGCGCCCAGTCGAGGATGCGCTGCCAAGTCAGAAACGGTCTTGCGGTCTCGGATTGTGTGTTCACTGAGTACATAGGGAGAGTTCAAGGTAGTCCGTCAAGAAGTTGCTAGCCCCAACTGGCTGAGCGCACAGCGCATTCAACACAACTTCTCAAATCGGCTTTATCGGGACACGGTAGCACTAGCTTAACTTCATCACTTTTCATTAAAGTAGGGAAAAGTACGGATGGATGTGCATTTTGTCACATTTTCTGTGGTTGCAGACCACGATCGCGTCATTTTCCCTAATCAAGTTTTATCTGTTCTTTGCAAAATCGGCGCATATTTACGGCAAATTGATCCGCGCTGCTTGCTTATCCTACGCGATCGTGCGGAATCTGTCGATCGCGCTGTTTCACTCCCCGTCTGATGTCTGAAAAAATACTGAGCCAGTTGAACCAAGATTGTAAAGATTTTTTCAGGCAGGCTCACCCGCTCTGCAACTGAGCCGATCGATCGCCGCTGAGCTTTCCGAATTTGTGCCGCCCCTGCGTCGCCACACCGCCGACTGGCCGATCTGTTACGAAAGCGCGATCGCCCTCAAATTTGCCGCCCGTCAGCCGCGATCGCGCAGCGCTCCCGGAACGGTACCGCCCGCCGCGCTTGCTGCCGAAATTGCCGCCGCTGGTTCGATCGAAGGTTGGCAGATTCAAGCTCGTCCATCCGGCATCCTCCGCTTTCAAGCCAGCGAGCCGACCATTGCCGCCACATTGCAGCGATGGCTGACCGTTCGCCCAGGCTGCACAGCCGAACTTCCCCCCATGCAATCATTTTCGACCGATCAGCTTTTTCAGGTGCAATACGTTCATGCCCGCTGCTGGATGCTGCTGCGATCGGCAGCGCGAGAAGGCTGGTTTGAACAATTCGATTTGCCGCCTGATCTGCCTTGGCTGACCAGCACGGGCAAGCTGCGGCTCCAGCATACAACTGAGCGGCAGGCGATCGGCTTGCTGTTTGATGCCGTTGATGCGCTGGCACTGGAACGAACGGGCGATCGGTTGTGGAAGCAGGCAGTTAGTCTCAGCCATCAGCTTGATGCCTTTCAGTCCGCCTGCCGAGTTTGGGGCGAAGTCAAAACCCAGGATTTACCGCTCGCGCAAGCACGGCTTGGCTTAACCTGGGCAGGCCAAGCCGTGCTGCAAGTGCTGCTCAATCGCCTTGGCCTGGATGCACCTCGATTTCTCTAAGCGATTGCTCTAAGTTGTGTTTTGTCATATCTGCGACATATTTTCTACAAAGGGGTGACAAACCCAGGCGAAGTCTGCTATTGTATTGGGGTGTGAGGAGCGAACCAGCGAGAGCGCCGAG
>JAAUTJ010000583.1 GCA_012031475.1 Leptolyngbyaceae cyanobacterium SM1_3_5
GCCTTGAAGCAAGTGCTGCCCGCACTGTCACCCGCCCAATCTGCCGCTCCAAACTTGACGATTTTGCATTTGCGACTGGGGCGATCGCACGATTTGAGCCGCGCCGTTTATCCCTGCCGCCTGCTGGAAGTGGACGACATTGATCAGGCGAACATGCTGGCGCGAGTTTGGCGACCGGATGCGATCGTGCTGGATGCCGATCTTGAGTCGATGGCGCTGCTGTCAGAACTGAGTCAATATCCCGCCCTGGCGACGCTGCCGATCGTGACGCTGACTGCTGCCATTACCCAAGCCGCGAATCAAATTGCGGGTCTGAGCGTGTTTCCCTGCCTCGCCCTGCCCAGCGGGGAAGCAGCCGAAAATCCGCTGCTGCAAGTGCTACAGATCGCGACGGGACGAGTTGCAATGCCGCACTTGCTGCTGGCCGATTTGCTGCCCGACGCTGCTGCCCAGCCGATCGAACGCCTCAACGCGACTGCTCAATACCTGCAAGCCGCCGGATTCCACAGCATCGTCAGCCGCACCTGGACAGACACCATTGAGCAACTTGCCAGCCGATCGATCGACCTGCTGCTGCTGTGGCTGCCCGCACAGGCCAACGTGCCCTCTGAGCAGATCGCGACGCTGATGCAGCTTCAGCCGCCGCCCATGCTGCTGCTGCACGACCCGATCGCCGTGCCTGCCGCTTGCGAAACGGTGATGCGCCTCACGAATGCCGCGATCGTCACCCTGCCCGCCGCCGCACCCATGAGCGAACTCGTCGCCCAAGTCCGCCAAGCGATCGAGCCACGCCTCACCCTCATCCCGTAAAGACGCGAGATCTCGCGTCTCCTCATCCTCATGGTAAAGACGTGAGATCTCGCGTCTCTCCCATTCGGCAATCGAAATGTCAAACTGAAGGAAGAAGCGAATCGAGTTTAGCGGAGTACCAAATGCTTCCAGATCCTCAAGTCATGCAGGCCGTTGAGAAATTGGGCTATCGCGTTACGGTGGCCGATGTCGCTTCTCAAGCGGGCTTAGATCTCAACGTCGCTGAGCGGGGAGTGCTGACGCTTGCGTCCGAAGCGAACGGACATCTGCAAGTTTCAGACGCGGGTGACATTGCCTACGTCTTTCCCCGCAACTTTCGCAGCGTTCTCCGCAGCAAGTCAAAACAGTTGCGCCGTCAAGAATTTTGGGCAAAGGTGTGGAAAATCATTTTCTACATCATCCGCATTGCCTTCGGCGTTTTCCTGATCGGCTCGATCGCCCTCTTAGCGATCGCCCTCATCGTGATTCTCGTCGCCCTCAGTGCCAGCCGCGACGGAGACGACAACGACAGCGGCGGCGGCGGCATGGTATTTATGCCGAATTTCTGGTTTGGTCCCGATCTATTCTGGGTGTTCACGCCCGACTATTATGACGATCGCCGCGTTGCCCGCCGTCCGCCCGATCGCCAGATGAACTTTTTGGAAGCGGTTTTCTCGTTTCTGTTTGGCGACGGCAACCCCAACGCAAATCTAGAAGAACAGCGCTGGCAGGCGATCGCCACCGTGATTCGCAACCATCGCGGCGCAGTAGCCGCCGATCAAATCGCGCCCTACCTGGACGAACTGGGAGACAGCTACAGCCAGGAATATGGCGACTACATGCTGCCCGTGCTGACCCGCTTCAACGGTCGTCCCCAAGTCAGCCCGACCGGACAAATTGTCTACCACTTCCCGGAATTGCAGGTGATGGCGCAGCAGCGTCAACCCGTGCCCGTACCCGCCTTTTGCGCGAAGCTCGCTGGAAATTTAGCGAAGCAGGGTCGGGGCAAATCATGCTCTCAGCCAGCTTGGGCGTGGTTAACATCGTGCTGGCCTTGGTGGTGGGCGCGTTCTTCACCGATCCGGCGATCGCCGCGCAACTCGGTGGCATTGTCGAATTTGTCTACGTGATTTTCCCGCTGCTGCTCGGCTATGGGCTGGGCTTTCTCGCCGGTTCCCCTCGTTCGCTATTTCTGGCTGCAAGGCCGCAACGCCAAAGTGGAAAATCGCAATCAGCAGCGGCAGCAGCGATCGATCGCGGTTCAGCAGCCCACCCCCGACCTTCAGCAAAAGCTCACCTACGCCCGCCAGTTTGCGGCGGAAACGATCGTCTCGGCAGACAATTTGGCCTACACGACCGAAACCGATTTGACCGAGCAGGAACTCGCCCAGTCCGACAAAATCGATGCAGAATGGCGCAGACGGCTGGAATCTGGGTTCTAACCTGAGACACTTGCCGCATCTGAAAATCAGCTTTACTTTAAACACAAACACTCGTAGAAATACGGGTGTTTTTTGTGGAAGAATGCATACATCGGTTTTCCGCCCAATCTTTTCGGTGTTATTTTAGAACCATTCTCATTTTTAGGACGCAGCAGATGACAGAATCGATCGCGCTCGAAGCACGGTTTGCTCAAGAAATCCTCGATCGCTTCACCGCTCGTCAGTCGCCCCCGCTGCAACATGCCCTCAAAGCCTGCCGCCGCGTCCACTATGACGCTCAAACAGGCTCGATCGTCCTGGAATGCCCCAACCGCCTTTTGCTTAAAGTAATCGAATCGCTCCGGTCAGACCTCGAAGCGATCGCCGCCCCCGCCCAACTACATGTTGTCATGGCTGGAAAAGGCAGGTGTTACTGGTAAGCCAGAGGAAGGAATTCGACGCAAATCATTCTGAAGCTCACTTGAGAAGTTTGGCCGCAAAAAAGGTGATCATCTAGCGGAAGATGGAGATCAGCGCGATCGCGCTGTGACGGACGATACCGTTCCGGGAGCGCTTCGCGATCTCTCACCGCAGCATTCACCTTGGAGAAAATTCATGGCGCATCGATTCAACGGATTTTTGGGACTAGGACGGCGCGACGTGATCAAAGCATTGGGAGCCGCCGGAGTGAGCATCGCTGCCGCCAGTTGCAGCGATCGCCGGACAGAAACGATTACAGCGAGCGCAGCGACGGCGGCTTCGCCCAGTTTGGCGATCGAAAGTCGCCCCGAAGCCGCTGACATGACGCCGGATCAGGCGCTTCAGCTTTTGCTGGACGGCAACAAGCGCTACGTTGAAGGCAAATCGATTCATCCGCGTGAAAGCATTGCTCGCATTCGCGATACTGCCGCCGATCAATATCCGTTCGCGGCCTTTCTAAGCTGTGCGGATTCTCGCGTTCCCGCCGAGGAAGTGTTCGATCAAGGCATTGGCGACTGCTTTGTCTGTCGCGTGGCGGGCAACATTGCCACTAATGAAGAAATTGGCAGCTTAGAATTTGGCTCATTAGTTCTCGGATCAAAAGTGCTGCTCGTGATCGGCCATGAGCGCTGCGGAGCCGTTGTTGCTGCGATGGGCAGAATGACGCTGCCAAGCAATCCCGGTCTGATTCCCACCCTCGTTCCGCTAATTGAACCTGCCGTTAAGACGATCGCGGCCAAGGTTGCAGCGGAAGGAGCCGAATCAGTCGGAGATGACGTGGATGCCACAATCAAGCTCAACGTTCACAATCAGGTGGCACTGCTGAAGCGATCGCCCATCCTGTCACAGCTTGAGCGCGAAAACAAGCTGAAGATTTGCCGCCTACTACTGACTGACTGATCGGG
>JAAUTJ010000584.1 GCA_012031475.1 Leptolyngbyaceae cyanobacterium SM1_3_5
AAACGACTTTTGCATCTAACAGATAATTTCCGGCTAACTACTTAGAAATCTTTGCCGATGCGCTGATTGAGGTCTAGAAGGCAGGCTCGCAATTCGCCGGGAGTTGTGCTGGAGGTATCGATCGCAAAGCCGACCGTCCAAGTGCGATCGCTCAGGGTTCCTTCCAGGTTTTCTCCTTGCAGGCGAAACTGGTTGAGGTTGGGAAGTTCAGGATTCCAGTAGAAGGTGCGACAGCCGACGACATAGGGGCAAACATCGGTGATGCGCTGAAGATAGCGGGCGATCGTTCCTCGCGCATTTCCCCAGTTGTGGCTGGACATTTGCGGCTTGGATTTTTGCTCAGGTGGCACAGGGGGCGGCAGTTGCAGCGTCATTGCTGGCAGCAGCCGTTCCTTGAAGGCTTCATAGAAGATTTGACCTGTGGGAGACAAGGTGATGTAGAGTTTCCCGTCGATCTCCTCTCGCTCTACCAGGGTTTCCAGGGATTCTGACCATTCTTGTTGCAGGGGTTCCCAGAGAATTTGTTCGTGGGCATCGCGACCGAGCGCGGTGAGCCAGCCGTTGTGAGCAACCCACAGGTCAAGATCGAGGCTGATGGGCATGGGCGGAAAGGCGATGATTTCGCTAAACCGCTCGTGTTTGTAGTAGACCGGAACTCGCAGCGCTTGCCCTAGCAGCACGGCGATCGCAATCTGCGCTTTGTATCCGCCCGTCGCGTTGATTGCACAATATTCTGATCCTCTGGTGTAGAGCAACTGGGACATCTGTTTGACCAGATTGCGGAGTCCATTCGTGCGAAAGGCTTTGGGGTCGGTGTCTTGCAGGTCTTCGACGCGATGATGGGCGGCGGCATGACCGAGTGCCTGGTAGTAGTGGGTCAGCAGTGTGGCGATCGCTTCTCCATCTGGGGTGTCGGAGTGGCAAAACAAGATGGCGGCGTTGGCAGCGGCATAACCTCGTTGCAGCAGATCAGCGATCGAGTTGATTTCGGCTCCGCACAGGCGCAGGGTGGGCGGGAGTTGGCTCAAGTGCAGGGCAAGATCGACCCAATCGGCGCGATCGAAGGCGGCTTTGAGGGCGGCGATCGCGGTGGGCGTGAAGTGGGGTTGGTCGTCGGAAGGCTGTTTTTGCAGCCAGTCGGCGTAGCGATCGGGAGTGGGAAGGGTTTTGAGATTCGGCCAGAACAGGCTGGTGCCAACGGTGCAGATGAGCGTCTGACGCATAGGGGAAAAGGAGGGCAGTACACGGAAGGAAAGGCGATCGAGGTTGCCAAAAGGCCGCTCGATCGCCTCAACGCAGCAAGGCAATGTTGTCCTATTGGCGGCGGAGGTTGATCGTTACAGCACAAGCACCTAGCGGATTTACGCACATGGGCATACTATACCGAACTCGGTAGGTTCCCTGGCCGCCTGGATTAACAGTAAAGGCAATGACTTCGCCGCCAAAGACGGTGCCTTGGGCAAACCGCCGACCTGTCGGATCGTGGATCGCAACATCGACATCGCCAAGATTCAAAACCGTTTGCGCCTCCAAAATATATTCACCTGGCGTTAAGTCCCACGAGACCCATTCAGATTGTCCGGCATAGAGGGACGGCACTCGTTGAGCATTTGCAGGGCGTGGGTTCACAGCTTCTACGGTCAAGGTCGCGAGGCAGGCGAGCGAAATCCAGCTAACAAGTTGCTTACAGTTCATGGTTGAGCCTAATCTGGTGCCACCGAACCAGAAGTTAAGGTTTAAGTTGCGGTTGGTGGGCGGATGAATGCAACTGAAAACAGCATAGGAAGTGGCTGGAAGACTCCTCTTCCAGCGAAAATCGATCGCCCCAGCGGTGTTCGATCGAATTTACTGGGATGAGTAGAGCGGAAGCAGCGATCGCGAAATTAAGGCAAAATTGTAGTTGCGAGAATTTGTACTCGATCGATAATCTCATTCAAATGAGCGACATTTTCAACCCAGAAAAATACAGAGATTTGCTATCTCAATATCAACCTAAGCTGATTAGAACTGAGGAAGAAAATGAGCGGGCATTGGTGATAGTTGAGGAGTTGATGAATCGGCACAATCGCTCCCCTGAAGAAAATGAACTCTACGATCTGCTGATTGCCTTAATCGAAAAGTTTGAGCAGGAGTTTTATCAGCCAGGGCAACCAACTACGCGATCGATGCTGCAATTTCTGATGGAGCAGCAAGATTTATCAATCAATCACTTAGCTGAAGTTTTGGGTTCTGAAACGATCGCTGCCAAAATTCTAAACGGCGAACAGGAAATGACGATCGCTCAAGTCAAAACACTCAGCAAACTGTGCAAGGTTGAACCGAGCGTATTTCTTTAAGCGCAGTTGCTTTCAAGTTGAGAATGACTGGTTGACTGCTGCTGTTTGAGTTATCTTGAAGATGTGCTTTTTAAGTTAGATTAATTGTGAGTATTGTCATTTCAGATGAAATTTTGCAAGCGTCTCAGCTTTCGGCTGGCGAATTTCGTCAGGAAATTGCGCTGCATCTATTCCAGACGGGTCGATTGACGATCGCCTACGCCAGTCAGCTTGCAGAAATGTCGATTATTGATTTTCGTCAACTCCTTAAGCAGCGCAACATTCCACTTTACTCGTATGACGTTGCAGATTTTGAATTAGATTTGAAGAATTTGCGGGAAATTGGACGGCTTTGATTGTTATTAGCGATACGTCAGCAATTACAAATTTGGCGCGATCGCGCACCTACATCTTTTGCCACAACTCTACGATCGAATCATTATTCCTGTTGCGGTCTATCAAGAGCTTGTTGATGTGAATCCTCCGGTTCCGGGAGCGCTGGAGGTGCAGTCTGCTTCCTGGATCGAGGTGCGACAAGTTAGCAATTCAAGCGTGGTTGAAAGACTTCAGCAAGAGGCGAAACTAGACGCTGGAGAGTCAGAGGCAATCGCGCTGGCTCTAGAACTAGATGCGGATTTGCTGTTAATTGATGAGCGGCGTGGTAGAGCAGAAGCCGATCGACTAGGGCTAAGAATTACTGGACTACTTGGTATCTTGGTTGAGGCAAAGCGCAAAATTTGGTTCGTGAAATCAAACCGCTGCTTGATGCTCTCATTGCTACTTCAGAATTTAGAGTTTCTGCGGCTCTTTACAACCAAATTCTAGAGCTAGTTGACGAATAAGGCGATCGCTTCTCTCGATCGACCTTCACAAAAAAACGATCGCCCCTTTTGAAGAAGCGATCGCAAGTCAACATTTCAACTGATGGATTTTGGAGGCGATCGGGAAACCATCATTCCAAAAAGGTCAGCAAGTCATCATGGCTATTGACTTGTTTTCAACTAATCCGATTTGAGGGAATCGGGAAGCTAGCGAAACGCTGGTGGAGGATGATATCGACCTTGTTGAGTTTTCAACAAATCCGATTTGAGGAAATCGGGAAACCACTGCTGAGCAATTGCGAAAGCCTACCAACGGCAGTTTTCAACTAATCCGATTTGAGGAAATCGGGAAACGCTTGCGCCTGGCAATCAGCACCCCAATTACTCCCAAAAGAATGGATTTTCAACTAATCCGATTTGACGGAAATCGGGAAACGCCACGCTGGGTGATCAACTGG
>JAAUTJ010000585.1 GCA_012031475.1 Leptolyngbyaceae cyanobacterium SM1_3_5
TTGGCGGGATTTCGATTTGATAGCGGTTTCCTGCTGCTCGTAGGCGGTTCCGATCGAAACCAGCACTGCTCGATCGCCTTGCGCTTCCAGCCGTTGCGCCAAAGCTTCGCGCGACCTTGCCGATCGGCAAAAATCAGCCAGGTTTCCGCAGTGGCGCGATCGCCTGCTGTTGCTTCCAAAGCGCAGGGTTGCCAGGTGATTTCATAGAGCCAGTCCGTCGTGTCGTGCTTGGGTGGCAGAACTTTTCGCATCGCCCGCTCAAAGGCTTTGCGGCTGACGCGCCGAAAGGCAATGCCCTGAAGCTGCGCGACCAGATTGCCGTCTTCGTCAAACAGGTGCAGATCCGCTTTGAGGTTGTGCGAATTGTCGCGAGTGTCGATCGCATCGATCCGACTCCACAGGCGCAAACTCGGACGGCGATAGACTTCGAGTTGGGCGAGTTCAATCGGCAGATAAACATCGTCTCCCGCTGTCGGGAAACAGCTACCCAACACTTGAATGCAGGCATCGAGCAGGACGGGATGCAGATGATAGCGATCGGCATCTCTCACCAGATCGGCAGGCAGGCGAATCTGTCCCCAAATTTGCTCGCCTTCTGTCCAAATCTGTTCGATCGCTCGAAAACTGCGGCCATAGTCGAAGCCGCGATCGCTCAATTTCTCGTAGAAATCGGTTGCCGAGAATGTGGAATTGGGTTGCGGTTGCGGAATCGGGGCGATCGCAACTTCCGCCTGATTCAGCTTGCCCGTCGCGTGCAGCGTCCAGGATTCGGCAGCATCGGCAAGGCTGAAAATCTCAAATTCATAGCCGCTTTCTGAGGGCTGCAAGACGATTTGCAGGTTTGAGGCTTCCGACAGCACGAGGGCTTGCAGAATGGCGACATCCGCAAGCGCGATCGCCTCTGTCTTCAGCACTGCCGCCCCTGCCGCGATCGCCATTTCCAGGTAGGCCGTTGCAGGCAGCAAAACGGTTTGATAGATCTGGTGATCTTCCAGGAAGGCGGGCGATCGCGCCGTCAGATGCGACTCAAATCGAACGCTGTCCACTCCGGCTAGATGCAGCCGTTGACCCAAAAGCGGATGGCCGGAAGCCAAAGCAGGTGCAATCAGCGGGCGATCGCGCTTGACCCGATCGACCCAGAACGACTGCCGCTGAAACGGATAGTCGGCAGCATGAGGCGACGGCGATCGGAGTCGCGATCGAAGCCGTGCCAGTCGATCGCCACGCCCTGCCGATACAGATCGGCCAAGCTGGAGAGCATTTGCTGCCAGTCGGTTTGGCCGGGGCGGAGGCTGGGGAGCCACTGACAGCGATCGTCGGGCAAGCACTGCCGTCCCATGCCGAGCAGAACGGGCTTGGAACCAATCTCGACGAAGACGCGGTAATCCTGTTCCTGAAGCGTCAGCAGGCTGGCGGCAAACTGCACAGGGCTGAGAATGTGGCGACACCAGTAGTCTGCTGTGGCAATTTCGTTCGTGATGAACTGGCCTGTGAGATTTGAGACGAGCTTGATTTGCGGCGCGTGATAGGTGATTTCGCTGGCAATCTGGCGAAATTCGGCCAGCATCGGCTGCATCAAAGGCGAGTGAAACGCATGGGAAACTTGCAGCGGCTTGGTTTTGACGCCTTGCGCTTCCAACGTGGTGCAAATGGTTTGAATCGCGTCGCGATCGCCCGAAATCACCAGATTGTGAGCGCCATTGAAGGCCGCGATCGCCACTCGATCGGCATAGGGGGCGATCGTCTCGGCCACGTGACCCGGATCGGCCAGCAGTGCCACCATTGCCCCGGTTTTGGCAACGCCTGCATCAGTCGGCCTCTGCCGGCAATCAGCTTCAGGCCATCTTCCAGGCTGAACACTCCGGCAACGCAGGCGGCAGCATATTCGCCAACGCTGTGACCCATCACGATCGCAGGCTCCACGCCCCAAGATTGCCAGAGCTTGCAGAGCGCATATTCGATCGCAAACAAAGCGGGCTGCGTGTAGATCGTTTCATCCAGCAGTCCGTTTGTGTCGGAATACAGCACTTCTAGCAGCGGCTTGTCGAGATGCTGCTGCAAAATTTCCGCACAGCGATCGATCGCCGCTTTGAACGTCGGCTGCGTGTCGTACAGTTGTCGCCCCATGCCGACGAACTGCGAGCCTTGACCCGTAAACAGAAACGCCAGCTTCGGCGGATTGCCGTCGATGTGGCTGGGTTGAATGCGATCGGCGGCAAGCTGGTCAGCAAATTCTTGAGCCGACGCCGCTACAATTGCCAGCCGATGCTTAAACGCTTTGCGCGTCGTGTTGGCGTGAGCAAACATCAGCAGGATCGGGATTTTGGGCGAAATAGTCGCGATAGCGATCGCTCAACTCGCGCAGGGCTTCGGGCGTTTTGGCCGATAGCGTCAGCAGATGCAGCGGTCGGGCGATCGGCGCTGGCGCGGATTCTGGGCGGGCGGGAGCTTCTGCCAAAATCACATGGGCATTTGTGCCGCTGGCTCCAAACGAACTGACTCCGGCAATCCGAGACTTTTCGCCGATCAGCCAAGCGGTCGGCTGGGTGGGAATGTCGATCGCATAGTCGTCCCAGTGGATATAGGGATTGCGCTGCTTCAGGTGCAGATGGGGCGGGATGCACTGATGCTGAAGGGCAAGCACAACTTTAATTAGTCCGGCGATTCCGGCTGCCGATTCCAAATGGCCGATGTTCGTTTTGACAGAGCCAAGCTGGAGCGGGCGATCGCTGGGTCGATTGTTCATCAGCACTGCGCCCAAGGCTCGCACCTCGATCGGGTCGCCCAGCGGCGTTCCGGTTCCGTGCGCTTCGATGTAGTCCACTTCGGCGGGCGCGATTTTGGCCTGACCGAGTGCCTGTTTGAGCAGTAATTCTTGAGCGGCTTTGTTGGGCACAGTGAAGCCGCTGCTGGCTCCGTCCTGGTTGACGGCGGAACCGCGAATCAGGGCGAGGATGTTGTCTCCTGATGCGATCGCATCCGAAAGCCGCTTCAGGACAATCACGCCGCAGCCTTCACCCCGGACAATGCCGTCGGCATCGGCATCAAAGGTTTTGCAGCGACCGTTCGGCGCGAGCATTTTCGCTTTCGACAAGGCAACGGTATTTTCCGGCGACAAAATCAAGTTGACGCCGCCCGCTAAGGCCTGATCGCACTCGCCGTTTCGCAAACTTTGGCAGGCCAGATGAATCGCGACGAGGGAAGACGAGCAGGCCGTGTCGATCGCCATGCAAGGCCCCTGCAAGCCCAAGGTGTATGCCAAGCGTCCGGCAACGGCGTTGAGCGGATTGCCCGTCAGGTAGTAGGCATCAAGCTGGCTGAGGTCGCCATCGGGCATCAGCAGGCGGGCATAGTCGTTGGTGGTGACGCCGACGAACACGCCAGTCTGCGGGGAATGCGACACGCCTGCGGATTCAAGGGCTTCCCAACTGACTTCCAGCAAAAGTCGCTGCTGCGGATCGAGCTTGGTGGCTTCGCGGGGCGAAATGCCGAAAAAGTGGGCGTCAAATCGATCGACCTGCGACAAAAAGCCGCCGTCGCGAGTGTAGGTTTTTCCCGGTGCGTCCGGGTTCGCATCGTAGAAGGCGTTGACG
>JAAUTJ010000586.1 GCA_012031475.1 Leptolyngbyaceae cyanobacterium SM1_3_5
GCGCCAGCATACAGGTTCGATCGTCTCGATCGCCTTCAAAATATCTTGCAAATAATCTTGATACCTGCGATCGACAAGCATCGATTGGTCGCTAGATTAACCTGTCGATCGCGCTTTCAGAAATTGGCTAGAAGGTGAGTATTTGATTACACGATCGCTACCGGATCGCCGCGTCGAATGTTGCCGCCCTGCACAACGCTGGCATAGATACCGACATGACCTTGATTGTGTTTGACGATCGTTCGCAAAATCTCGACATCGTTGGGTAGTTCGGACTGCGGCATCGTCGTCATGACGCAGCGCGGACAAGGCTCGGTGATGCTGAGTCGGACTTGATCCCCGATCGCCAACGTTTTCCCCACCCAGTCATTTTCGACAAATCCGCTGGCACCCTCGATCGGCTTGATCACAAAGTTGGGACGAAAGCGGCGCGGCTCAAAGCGCGAACTGGGCTGAAGGGATTGAAAGTGATTGAGCGTCGCCGTTGTTAAAAGATGCACGGTGGCCGCATCAAAGAAGGTGTTCGGACGAATCGCCGCATTCGTTTCGGCATCCGCCTCCGGGATGCCGTCGATATCCGGCGTGTACATTTCGATGCTCGGTGCGGCAGGTGCAGCCGTTTCCAGCTTCACCTTGCGGCCAAACACCTCAGACAAAATTTCGTTGATATCCGATCGATCGCCCATCACGATCGAGCCGTCGGGCAGCGTGATCTTCACCTGAGCGGGCGAATCGAGCGCGGCGCGGCACTCAAACACACGCCCCACTTCGCGCGGCAGTTTGGCGCTGATGATTTTTCCGGTTTCGGCATCGACGAGAGCATAGGCGCGATCGCCCATCAGTCCCCGCTCTGCCACATCGGTTGCGTTTAGCTCTTCGCCCAGCATCGACTTGACCGGATAGCGCCACATCGACACGATCGACCCCACCACTGATTCACTCATTTCTGGCTCCCTCGATTCTGAATCCTTGCATTTGACTAATTGACACAGCTTGGCGATCGCTCTGCTTGCGGAACGGTATCGCAATCCTCTCAAAAGCAGTTTGAGCGCGATGACAACCCATCCAAAACTTCGCATACAAAACTTATTGCTTTGACTCGATCCAATTCACGTTTCTCAGGTGAATCTCTTTGGCAAAAAATAAACTGCCTGGATTAAGCAAAAACGTCAATTTGAATACATTTATTAGAACAATTCACCCCTTAAGATTCGCTGCATGATTTGCAGTAAACTTCACAGTTTTCGATCGATCGCATCTGCCTTTCAACAGAATCTCTTAGCGGAATTTCACGATCCGCCCTGCCCACTGCTAAGCGGTGTAATTCCGCCAAATCCGACTCGCTCAACCCCAAATCAACCATGTCTCCCGAAGCACAAGAATTTTTAGGAACATTTGTACCGGAGTCCTTTTACTATTGGTCTTCGGTATTCATGCTGCTGATACACGCAGGCTTTTTGGCCTATGAAGGCGGCGCATCCCGCACCAAAAACGTCCTCGCCACAATGGTGAAAAACCTGCTGACCTTGGCAAGTGTTGGCCTCGGCTTTTTCTTCTTCGGCTGGTGGGTCTACAATGCCTTCCCGTTCTTCCCAATCACGGGCGGCATTCTTGGCCCCTGGACAAATCCGCAGCAGAGCGAAACGATCGCCACTGCCATGACCTATGTGGATGCGTCCTATCCCTGGTCGCCCGCGCTGGGTCCCAACACCGCCGACCACATCACGGGCGTATTCTTCTTCGCCTTTGCCCTGTTTGCGATGACAACGGCTTCGATCTTGTCCGGGGCGCTAATTGAGCGCGTCAAGATTGGCGCGTATCTGGTGATGTCGATCGTGCTGGGCTGCTTCACCTGGGTCGTCGCGGCGGCTTGGGGCTGGAATGCGTTCGGCTGGATGTTTACCCGACTGGGCTATCACGATTTTGGCTGCGCGGGCGTGGTGCATGGCGTGTCTGGCTTTTTCACCTTGGGCGTGTTGATGAATCTTGGTCCCCGCATCGGCAAATACGACGCCAACGGCAAACCCCGCCCAATTTTGCCGCACAACCTGCCGCTGACAATGGTGGGGCTGATGCTGATTTTTGTCGGCTTCTATGCGTTCCTCGCTGCCTGCTTGATCTATCTGCCCGGATACGAAAAGGAAACGACGATCTACGGCACACCGATGACCTTGGCCTCGATCGGCGTCAGCACCACGCTTGCCCTCGCTGCCGGACTGGTCGGCGCTTACGTGTCCTCAAAAGGCGAGCCGTTCTTCACGATTTCGGGCGGACTGGCGGGCATCATCACGGCAGGGGCGGGCATGGACATCTATCATCCTTCGATCGTGATTATCCTCGCGTTTGGCGCGGCGTTCCTGATGCCAAAAGTGATCGTGGCGATCGAAAAATTCGGCATTGACGATGCGGTCGGCGCAGTCGGCGTACATGGCTTCTGCGGACTTTTAGGCTCGGTGCTGGTGGGCTTTGTGGCGGCGGGCTATCCGCAGGGCGACGGCATTCCCAACATCAATCCGATCGGTCAAATAATGGGAGCGTTGATCTGCACAATTCTCCTCGGCTTCATTCCCGGTTACGCGACAAGCTGGATTTTGAAGAAGTTCAATCTGCTGCGCGTCTCGCGGGAAGAAGAACTCGAAGGACTCGACATTGCTGACTTGGGCGTGGAAGGCTATCCCGAATACGCTACGCCCTCCTTTGTCACGCATGTCACCGAGCGAGAAGCGATCGCGCCCCCGCAGTTCAGCCGACCTCGCCCCCGAATAGGAGAACCTAATGAGCAGTCCTTTTACCAGCTTTCAAGAATTTTCAGAAGCGGAAGGTCCGATCTACACCTTCGCCAACAATCCGACGATGATCGGCTTTTTGCTCGTCATTTGTTTGGCAATCACCGTGTATTTCTTCTACGCTTCCTACACGATGAAGCAGGACAGGTCGGGCAATCCGGCTAGGGCGATCGGTCTGCTGCTGGTGGCAGGTGCAGCTTCACTGTTCAGCCTGTTCAGTGATTCCCCCAAGCAGCCACAGGTGAGCGATCGCCCCAACAGCAGCGCAATACGACCGCCAACTTGCAGCCCCTTGCCCTGCTGGGCATGGTCGGCATTGGGCGAGCGAGCTTGAAGCGCAAGCGCCGCCGCAAGTCGCGCCGCTAGCTGACAAGCGATCGGGCGAAAGCAAACTTCGCCCTTTTTTGTGCCTACCGCTGACGGCGATACCAGCGGGCAATTCGATCGGGCGAAATACCAATCAGGTAAGCCACGATCGCAACCTGGTTAATCACGGTTGCTTTCAAGATCCCTAGCTTTTGCCAGCGACGGGCAGAGGTGAGGACGGCATCGGGCGCGATCGCAATTCGTCCTCGCCGCCGCAGCCGCCGCACCAACTCAAAATCTTCCATCATCGGCAGATCGGGAAAGCCGCCCACCTGCCAAAAAGTGTCTCGACGCAAAAACAACGCCTGATCGCCATACGGCAACTGGAGGAGGCGCGATCGCCAATTTGCGCCCCATTCCACCAGTCGCAATCCCGTTTCCCTACCGTCAATTCCCAGGCAGAAACGCTCCAGCGATCGCGTTCGATCGTGCCAGTTGCCC
>JAAUTJ010000587.1 GCA_012031475.1 Leptolyngbyaceae cyanobacterium SM1_3_5
GGACTTTTTTCAACCAAACCTACAACCCAACGAATCTCGACAACCGACCCGCATCGGGAACGGGCGGACTTTACAATCTCTCCGTCACCTTTGTCAGCAACGACCAGAACGGCAGCATCACGCAGGCACTCGACAGTTCAGTGATTCCGCTTCCGGTCAGCGGTCAGCGCGGCGTAATTGGGCAAGACACGAATTTGCGGACGGGACAGTCGATCGAAGTGGGCGATCGCGACGTGGACTTCGTCCGCATCAATTCGCCCACTGGGGGCATTCTCGACATCGATATCGACTCGACCGCCAACGCCAACGTCAGCAATCCGGTCGATACGGTAGCTTTGCTGTTTGATGCAGACGGCAACTTGCTCGCTGACAACGACGATAGCGATTCGCTCGATCCGCGCTTGCAGTACGAAATCACCGCCAACACCGATTACTTCGTAGCGATCGCAGGCTACGGCAACAGCAGCTTCAATCCGTTCCAGCTAGGCAGCGGATCGTCAGGCGACACGGGCGAATACATCTTCAACAGTCGCGTGTTGCCGCAGTCGCAGGCGGTGATCTTGTCCAACGATCGCGTCGGCAACGGCACCGTGCAAACGATCACCCTCGGTCAAACCATCCAGGCGAACCTCGGTCAGGATAACGGCTTCGTCAGCGGCGCGGATGATATTGATATTTATCGGTTTGTGGCGACCGAAACCGGACGGATCGCTGTGCGGGCGATCGCCTCTGCCGCCTTTAGTGCCGACACGTTCCTCCGCATCTTTGACGCCAACGGCAACCAAATCGCGCTCAACGATGACGAAAACGCGACGACACGCGGCAGCTTTGCCCAAATTGCCGTCACAGCGGGTCAAACCTACTTCATCGGCGTGAACGGCGCGAGTCCGCAAGCGGCAAACTACAATCCGTTCACGGGTTCAGGTGCGGCAGCGGGCAGTCAGGGCAACTACGGCCTGAGAGTCACTGCCGCTACAGCGGTGATCAATCCGCCGCCTGGTAACAATCCGTTGCCTGGTAACAATCCGTCGCCTGGTAACAATCCGTTGCCGAATCGTGACTTAAACCTGATTGGAACAGACGCAGGTGAAACCTTGACAGGCGGCGACTTCAACGACACGATCGACGGACGCGCAGGCAACGATACGCTGTTGGGTGGAGGCGGCAGCGACAGTCTAACAGGCGGTGCGGGAGCCGACACAATGACGGGCGGCGCGGGAGCCGATCGATTCGTGACCAGCAGCGGCCAATCGCTGATTGGCGGTTTCGATCGCATTACGGACTTTAAGTTCTCGCAAGGCGATCGGATCGCAATCGATCGCGATGGCAACCTGTCCACGATCGATCGACCCAGAGCGCTGTTCAATGCCGGAAATCGCACGGCTCGCAATTTAACCGGGGCGGTTCGATCGGTGTTTGGCGATCGCAATGCGCGATCGCGCGGCAACCAATCTCTGAAGGGCAACGAAGCAGCACTCTTTCGCTGGCGCGGCAGTTCCTACCTGGTGATCAACGACGGCAACCGCAGATTTTCTCCAGGCAGCGATTCGGTGATCAACGTCAGCGGCATTGAACTCAAAAGCAGAGATGCCAGAGCCACCGTTCTCTCGGTTGCGGATTACTTTGGCTAAAGTTTGGCGAAACTTGAACTTTTACGGTCAGCCTTGAGATCTAGCACTTAGACCTCAAGGCTAATGTTGATTTCCGACCACCTAGAACCGCCGCGAAAAATTATTGTTGGCCGTGACCGCTTCAGGATTACCGCTCGCATCCACACCAGAAGGAGCGCAGGTTACGGTTCCTCCCACAGGCGGTACAAAGCTAACTGGAACTGTGATGCTGCCTCCTGCAACCAACGTATTGCTAGCGAACCTGCTGATTGTCCGAGCAGAAGTCCAGCAACTGACATTGGTTAATCGCCCTGTTCCCAATCCAATGTTGCGAATGGTGACGCGCAGGCCACCTGGCGTTCGTTCAATCGCCGTGATTACGAAATCTGGCTCGGTGCCAATGGCGCGAATCGGAATGGTGATCTCGCGCAGGCTACCCGTGAAGCGGGCGATCGAGCCGCCATAGCGCGAATCACGAGCCGAGTCATAAAGCGGTGCGATCGGACGGAACCCCGCATCGGTCAAGCTGATTCGCAACGCTTGCAAATCCCAATTGTCGTAGGTGTCAAACGGATTGCCGGGGCGCGGGTTGCCATCATGACGAATCCGAATGCTTCTAATTTGAGTGGCACTGACGGTGCGCGGAAAGGAAACAGGACTGGTGATCCGGCTTCCACTGCCCAATCCTCGACTCAAAATTTGCTCTGGAAGCACTGTGCCGTTCACCAAAACTAAACTGATAGAGGCTGTATTCCCGCCGCGCAAATCATCACGACCTGTCGTAATTTCTGTTTGGAGATTTGTTGCTGCACTTGCCAAGGTTGGAGAGCAAGCAAGACCAAAAACGGCAATAAAAGCGCCAAGATTGCGAACTTTAGTAGTAATGAACTGCTTAATTTTCACGATCGACTCCTTTGTTAAGACGAAAGTAATTGGGCGTCTTAAATCAAAGGTAGAATCCGCCAAAAGGTTTAACAGTACCCACGCTGGTACTTTTTTCGTAGGAGCATGGCAAGGCTAATTGCAGAAGCGAAGTGTAGCCGTCAGCACTGAACAAAACAAATGAATGCGATCGAGCCGTCAGAAATTGAAGTCTGGCAATCTGTGTCAATGTTCGATCGATTCTTGCAAAATTTTGATCAAAAAGCGGCTTGCCAACCGCTCTTTTGATTCACATCGAGATTCAATTTAGACGGGTTTGACTTCGGATAATCGCTGGGCGATCGACGCTTTTTCCAGCAGGCCAACCAGCGCACCGTTCTCGCCCACCACTGCCAAAACCGACAGTTTCTTTTCTTCCAGCAGGTTCACCACATCCAGCAGCGATCGATCAGCCGCGACGGTTTCCAGAGCCGGGAGCGGCTGCATGACCTGCGCGATCGTCACGTTCCACCAGTCGTTCGTAGGAATCGCTTTCAGCGCATCAAGCGACAGTTCACCCGCCAGCTTGCCTTCCGCATCCACCACCAAAAACTTCGTCCAGGGCAGATCGCGACCAATGATCGAACCGTTGACAAACTCGCGCACCGAACTGTCCGCCTGAGCGATCGGACTGTCAGTTGCCACCACATCCGCCGCCGTCAGGCCAGCCAGCTTTGACTGAACCTTGGCGACCTGATTCGATCGCTGCGCGTTTTGCAGCAAAAATCCACCAATCAAAATCAGCCAAAAGCTGCCAAACGGCAGTCCCAACAGCGAACCAAATCCGATCGCGATCGCCGCCCAGCCGATGATCTGCCCGACCACGCTGGCAAACGCCACACCTTTGTAAGCCTTGCCTGTGATCTTCCAGACGATCGCCTTCAGCACATTGCCACCGTCGAGCGGCAAACCGGGAATCAAGTTAAACAGGGCAAGGGCGAGGTTGATGTAGGCCAGCAGACCGACGATCGCGCTGGCCGCAGGCGGCAGGGCAACAAACGCATTCAAAGCCGTGAACGAGCCGAACAAAATCAGGCTGACAAGGGGGCCAGCGATCGC
>JAAUTJ010000588.1 GCA_012031475.1 Leptolyngbyaceae cyanobacterium SM1_3_5
CAAGCCGGATTCACCTGTGAATTTGGCCGCTTCGCAAGCCGTGATGGAGCATTTGCGATCGATCACCGCACAGGCCAGCCAGCAAGCCGTGATCGCCGCGATGTCTACAGGCCAAGCTTCTACAGGTCAATCGTCGTCGGCAACGTAATTTCTGTCGCGCTGATGGGTTGGGCAGGCAGCAGCGCCATGACGCGATCGCGTCCGGCAGATTTGGCAGCATACAGCGCTTGATCAGCCATTTGCAGCAGGGCGATCGGCTCCAGATCAGGCTGCGGAATCAAACAGGCAACCCCCAAGCTGAGGGTGACATGGCCGCGATCCGATTGGGCATGAGGAATTGCCAGAGTCGCAACTTGCTCGCGGATTTGTTCGGCCACCTGCTCGGCTCCCCCTAAATTAGTGTTAGGCAGCACGATCGTAAATTCTTCGCCGCCATAGCGGGCGGCAAGATCGGCAGGCCGCTTCAGGCTCGATCGCAGCACTTGGGCAACCTGCTGGAGGCAGGCATCTCCGGCTTGATGGCCGTAGGTGTCGTTGTAGCGCTTGAAAAAATCGATGTCGGCCAAAATCAGCGAGAGCGGTTGCTGCTGGCGGGTGAGACGTTGCCATTCCCAATCAAGGCGATCGTCAAAGCTGCGGCGGTTGGCGAGATTGGTCAGACTGTCGATCGCCGCTAGTTCCGCCAGTGCCGCGTTCGCCGCTTCCAATTCCTGATTGGTTTCGGCAAGCGCGGCATTCATCGCTTCAAGCTGGCGGTGCAACTGCACCTGTTGCAGCAAACGGCGGATGCGCTGATATAGCACAGGCCAGTGAATCGGCTTGGTAATGAAATCGATCGCCCCTGCTGCAAACGCACGATCGACCGACATCGTATCCTCCAATCCGGTGATCATCAAAATGGGGGCGGGATTGGCGATCGGCAGGGCAAGCAGGTGTCCACAGCAGGTAAAGCCATCCATGACGGGCATCAGGGCATCAAGCAGCACAATATCTGGCAGCAGGAGAATATAGGCTTCCAGTCCGGCCTGACCGTCGATCGCTTCTGCGACTCGATATCCGGCAGCCTCAAGATGAGTCCGCAACTGAAGCCGCATCGTAGCCTGGTCTTCGATCAGGAGAATTAGAGGGGAGTCGGGTGATTGCAAGTCGTTCATTGCTATCAGGTTGAAGAAGCAGATTCACGAACTGGCCGACAGTTGATCAGAACTGCGATCGCAAGCTGGCTTTGTTCGCAGTGCTATTCTTTTAGATTGCCCACTTGGTCGATCTCACCTTCCAATTTCGGTGGATCTTCAGATTTTGGCGGCACGATCGCATCAAGCTTTGCCTTGACGCGCCGGATCGGAAGATTGGCGATCAGCGCCGTCATCCTGCTGATCGTTTCGAGCGAAATTCCGTGCCTTCCGGGTCAATTTCCACATAGCGCGAAACGACTTCGAGGATTTCCTGGCGCATTTTTTCGACCATTTCCGGCGTCAGGTCAGCGCGATCGTGTGCTAGGACGAATTGCAGCCGCTCTTTGACTTTGGCGCGGCTGGTTGCCTCGGCTGGGCGAGGAAAAAGTCGTTCTAGCAATTCAGAAATCATAGCGTTGCTCTCAAGTCATTTCACGATAGCGTTTCGATCGGCTCCCCATCGTTTCCAGTAAATCGATCTGGTCTCCTATTGCGGGGCGAACCGCGAAATATCCGCGAATGCGCGAAAACAAATCGTCTTGAACGGGGGATAGATCGATGAACGGCACTTTTTCGCCTTCGAGTCGGCGGGCAATGTTGCCAAACGCTTCTCCAGCTTGCGATCCGGCTGGACTCAGAACCAGAGGTTCACCGCGATTGGTGGACACAATCACGCGCTCATCGTCAGGAATCACGCCAATCAGGGGAATCGCCAGAATTTCCTGCACGTCTTTAACCGACATCATTTTTTCATCTTCCACCATGCGTGGCCTGAGCCGATTGACGATCAAACTCATGGTTTTGATGCCGTTCGCTTCCAAAAGGCCGACGATGCGATCGGCATCGCGCACGGCGGCAATTTCTGGCGTTGTTACGATCAGCGCTTCTTGCGCGGCAATCATCGCATTTTGAAAGCCCGTCTCAATGCCTGCCGGACTATCGATTAAGACAAAATCGTAAGTCGGGGCGAGCGTATTCACCAACTGCTTCATCTGTTCAGGCGCAACCGCATCTTTGGTGCGATTTTGGGCGGCGGGCAGCAGGGACAAATTCGGCTGACGCTTATCTTTCACCAAGGCTTGCTCCAAGCGGCATTCGCCCGCCAGCACTTCGACAGCGGTGTAGACGATGCGATTTTCTAGACCCAGCAGCAAATCCAAATTCCGCAAGCCAAAGTCCGCATCGATCACAACGACGCTGCGACCGCGCTGGGCAAGCGCCATGCCTAAATTCGCGGTGGTCGTGGTTTTGCCGACGCCGCCTTTGCCGGAGGTAACAACGATGATGCGACTCATGGCTAGGAATTACGAGTGAACAACTTGATAAGTCAACAGCCGAGATAGGTCAACAGCCGAGATAGGTCAACAGCCGAGGAACTCAAGAGCGGAGCTTGTGAAAGTCAACGACTTTGGCGATGCGAATCCCTTCGGGCGTCACGTAAGCGACTTCAGGCACATACTGCTGTGGCGGTTTTTCCGGAGCGCGAGCAACGGCATCGGCAATGCGAAGCTGGGTCGGCTCCATCCGCAAAGCGGCAATGTAGCAGCGAGAATTTCCGGCTGCACCCGCCTGAACGACACCGCGCAGATTGCCCCAAACTAGCACATCCCCATGGCAATCACGGCGCTACCCGGATTCACGTCGCCCAAAATCACGACCGTACCCGGATGCTTCACTTCCATGCCCGATCGCACCGTTGTCTGAATATACAGCGGTTCGGCCAACGCCTGCCCCGATTCGGCAGGCTGATTCAGATGTGCCAGCGGCGAGTGCTGCTCGACCGAAAAGCCACCTGTTGCGGCTGCGACTGCGGTTTGGCGGCGGCTGGTGTAGATCCGCTTCAGCAAAAGCTGATATTCACTCAGGGCATCGGCAATGGCCTGAAGCTGGCGGCCATCGAGCAGGCGATCGCGAGCAATCAGATGAACGGCGGTGTTCGGCTGCCAGAAGCGATCGCCGCCGCTGAGTCGCTGCCGAAACTGCATCCACAAATCTGACCAGCCCATTGAACTGCTCACTTCGGTTTCAGCGGGAAGCATCAGGAGAAGCCGTCCGCCCTCGCTTTTGAGGCGAATTTGCAGATTTGGGTTTCCCTCTGGAGTTGGGGAAATTGCTGATATCGGTGTGGGAACGGAAGAATCAGAATTCATGCACAGAGGGTTGACTTAATGGGCGCGAAGTCAACTAAACATCTTATCTCGACTTGTCGCCAAATCTTGCCGAATTTGCGACAGTCCGTTCAATCTCAATTTTGGGTTTGGGAAGCTTGTGCTGATTTGCAGGTGGTTTGAGGTGGAACCAAAAAACTGGACAGGTAGATAAGCTACACCCTTCCAACCCATGCTAGGAGTAGTTTATGAGCCAAAACAAACGCAAACAGCACAGCGCCCAGTTCAAATCCAAAGTTGCGCTAG
>JAAUTJ010000589.1 GCA_012031475.1 Leptolyngbyaceae cyanobacterium SM1_3_5
AACGTCGTTAGAATCAAACCAAATCCCAAAATGAGACAATATGACCAACCAATGGCTGCACCCGTGCAGATAATCGTACGCTTATTCACTGTTTTTGCATTTATGTTCGTTAATGCAAAGGCAGAGGCAGTACTCGAAAAACATACTCAACTACCGTATGAAGCATTACGCTTCTGGTATTCCGATCCGGCAAACCAAGCCACAATGCCGACAATATGAAACGCTTTGAACCAGAGATAAGCCATGAATTTTGGAATTCCTCGACTGTTTTCTGTTCGATCCTATCAAGTTCGATCGCTGCGGCAGGGCAAGGTTTACAGAACTGCAAGATTGCCAATCATAAAGGCTAAACAGCCAAGCTAAACGGCGTGCTTAAACAGGCTGTCGAGGTAAACGCGAGCCGCACGACGGTAGTTGCGCGAGGTTTCGGGCGTTTCGCCTGTGCCATTTTGCAGCAGGAACAGCGACAAAGAGGCGGCGAGGACGCGATCGAAATCCCAGTCGGGGTGCGTTTCGAGGTAGCCCGTAAGTGATTCGTGCAGTTCTTCGGGAATTTCGGCCAAAATGCTGACGGTTGCGTACATGAAAACCTCTGCGGGGGTGAATGGAATTTGAGACGGCAGCGCAAGGATTGCACTTGATGAATTGCAGCGTCGATCGCAGTCGATCGAGGGGTTGAAGTGCAGTTCGCTGTGCGCTCGTTTCCTCAGTGGGCACATTCTGCGGCTAGTCGGGCAAAGGTGTCAACGTTGCGAAAGGTTAAGACTGCCTTTAGATAAAATTCAACTTCACGACAGAATGCGGGTTTGAGGCTAATTTTCGTTACATTACTTCAAAGTTTGATGGCCTGTAACGAGGATTTTGCAGGCGATCGGAGTTCTCCACAGGCAGCAACTCAGCCCGCATTGCTGCGTGGAGGGTTGTGGAAAACTTCGATGACCTGTGGAAAACATCTGCCGACTCTGTGGAAAGACTGTGGAAAGGCTGGGGAAATCTTCGGCAATTGTAAAGATTTGTAACAATCTGGGAACTGGAGCTTTCACCAGGATTTCACCAGAACAGCCTTACCTTTCACTTGGGAGCTAGGAAATCAATTTCCTGGCTGAGAGCTACAGTTACAAAACTGACTAAGCCCGCCAAACGAACCCATTTCAATGGGTTTTAGCTCTCAGCCGGAACTTGAGTTCACGGCTTCTGCCGCTGTCCTGCTTTTGTTGCAACAGCCCTACTTCACCTTGGCAATCAGCGTTAGATCGCTCATACCCCAAACCTCAAAAAACTGCCGAAATAGGACTCGGCTGGCTTCGGTCAGGCTGCCATCTGCATCGATCGCGCCACCTTGAATCAGCCGTCCGCGATCGGTACGCAAGCTCAACCGCAAATTGCCGCTGTCATCTTGAGCGATAAAAAGCTCACCTTCTGCTAGAATTTGCCCCGATCGGCTCGAAATCGCACAGCGCATTATTAGATGTCTCGGATTCGTACAAGTTTCTATTATCGATTCTCGCCTGCACATCTTGACAAGCAGCGCTGTCTGGTTTGGCTGTGTGGACTGCTGGCGATCGCCGTGTTGCTGTTCGGCTCGCCGCCTGCTGCTTTTGCTTCAATTCATCGCTATCCCGAAGCGGGCGATCGTGTCCTGTGGCGCTCTTTGCAAACGCTGCGCGACGAGCATCAAACCGCTTGGCAAATTGTGTTCTACAAGCGCATGAATGCAGGTGAAATGGTTAGTTTGAATCTGCGACTAGTCGGCTTTCCGGGCGGCACAGAATTAACCGGACAACCACTCACTATTTCAACTCGCAACGGTCAAACTTGGACGGCTTCTGCTGTCACCGATACGCCGCTTCCCAACACCGCAGGCGAGTATGATTTGCGTCAGATTATGTTTGAGCTAAACGGCAATCCAGCGATCGAACTGCATCTTCCAACCGCCGAATCCCTAAACTTAATTGTGCCGCCGTTTGTGGTTCAAGAATGGAAAACGGTTGCCCAAAAAGCGTTATGAACGCCAATCTGCCGCCGCTCGATCGAGTACATAAGCTGCAACATCGTGAATCTGTTCCTCCGTCAGTTTGTCTTTGTAGGCGGACATACTGTTTTTGCCGTTTGTAACGATCGCTTCAACCGCTTCGATCGAGTCCATCCCGAATTTTTGTAGCGCTTTTTGCTTCAGCGTTTTGTTGCGTCGAACAATGTTGCCGCCGTTGACGTGACAGCCGACGCAGCGAGCTTCAAACACGGCTGCACCGTTCGTTAGATCGGCAGCTATGGCGGGCGGGATCAAGGTCAGCCACAGGCAGATAAACGCCAGAAAAATGTTAAGCGGGCGGCTGCGAAGCGGGACGAACGAACTGACGTAGAATCTCTTGAGGCGATCGATCCCAGGAGTCAATATGCCGATAAATTTGTTGGTTTTCATTTAATTTGTAGTCGGAATTGCCGCTAAATAAAATCTTCGATCGCCAAGGAACGCGCAAGGTTCCGCGTACTGTCCAGGTGACAAAAATGCGATCGAATTCTGGATGAGTAATGTCATGAACGTCGAAATGAATTTCGGTGAAGAACAAGCGGGCATGAAAGCGCAACGTCCAGAAAATAATCCGATAGTTGAATTTCCACTTAAAGGTATTCACTGGATCTTTGAAAAAGATGTCTTGACTGTAAATATCGTAGGAAATATCGCGCTCAAACAGTGTTGGCAAATCCTGCCAAAGCGTCGCGATGATGTGAGCAATTCGATCGGTTTTCTGAGCAGAAATTGAATCAGTCATTTGTGCTAAGAATGTACTGAAAAAGCGCTACAAGAGATTGTTTTAGCTTTGGATGGAGAGCCAGTCTCGATCGCGTCGCTCGTCAAGTTGAATGGATTACCTATTCCAACGCTAACAGAACATCGGTGTATTCTACTCGCGTTTTGTGAATCCGGCCTGATGACTCAATTTTGCTGCGATCGAACTGCCTGCCAAGAGGCTTTCATCGCCTGCGGTTGCTCTTGCGATCGAACAAATTGCGCGAACAGCTTGCGATCGAGATTTGGAAAAAACTAACTGCGTTTATTCCTGAAATCGCTTCAGGTACAAATTGATAAACTCTTCTGCTGCCGCTGGCTCGATTTGGCGCAGTCCCTCAATAATTTCAGTGACCGCTTCAGCCGAAGGATCTCTGGTTTCGTTAAACCAATGGCTCACAGTCGATCGAGCAATTCCCATCGCAACGGCTAAACGGTTTTGACTAATTCCGTAGGTTTCAAGTACCTGCCTCAGTGCCTTTCCTGCTTTTCCCATGCCTCAGATTTTGTCAGAGGCTCATAACTGAGTAAATGTCTGCGATCGCAGACATTTCGATATGATGGATGAATGTACCCAATTGCAAACATTTACAAGGACAAATTCAGTGACTAGCTCCCCTAAAAATAATGACGATGCATCCTCAGACGATCTAGGGCGTGTCATCAATTAGGTAAGCTGGGGTAAGCAGTATCTCATCCAAGCAGACTTCAATGACAACCCGACGCTACGCTCTGCGCGATGACCAGTGGGAGCGAATCAAGGATTTATTACCT
>JAAUTJ010000590.1 GCA_012031475.1 Leptolyngbyaceae cyanobacterium SM1_3_5
TCCGACACCCAGCCGCGAACCGGAGCTTGAATTTCGATCCAGTTGCGGCCTTCACTTTCGCGATGATGGCGGGATGCAAGATGGCCGGACTCTCGAACCGTTTCTCACCGTTCGCAAAATGCGGCTGCGGTGGAAGGCTCGGCGCGAATGTTGAGGCCGCTGCTGCCGATCGATCGGACATACAAACAGTTCACCGTCTGATCGCCCAAAATGGCTGTGCTGCTGTAGGTGTAAGCAAATCGCCCGTTCTGCCAGCAGCCATACTCGACGCTGCCCGTCCCCATCCGCTGCACCGAATTCGTCAGGCGAAACCAGTAGTTTTCGGGTTCACCTGCTCCGGCCTCGGCACAAATCGCCTCAAAATCCAGAAATCCGCCGAGTTCTGAATTGGAAAATCCAGAATCAAAGTTTGCCCCTGCCACTTGCGATCGCGGAAACCACAAGCCCCATCCGGCTTGAGGCTGATTGTTTGTCCCGTTTGGATCGCCTGCATCCGCGATCGCTTGGGCGGACAAAACCGAGGTTGTGAGGAGGGCGATCGCTGCGATCCGTTTTCGCCGTGTTACGAATCATCTTGAATCTCCAATTGAACTTTTATAAGATTTCAAAGTCGATCGACCCACAAAGCGGGTTTTAGATTTCGCTCGGTCGAGAGCGATCGCCTTTTCTTGAAGGGGCAATCGCTCTGTTCTAGCCACAAAGCAAAAAGCGCATCGATCGACGCGCTTTTTACCACTTCAGCAAAACGCCTTACTTGGCGGCAAGCTGCTCTTCGGGGATTTGCGTGTATTCCGCGACGATTTTGCGAAACTGGTCGCCCTCGATCGTTTCCTGATCGATCAGCAGATCGACCAGTCGATCGACCAGTGCCCGATTTTCGCGAATGATCCGACGCGCTTCCCCAAAACAGCGGAAGACAATTTCGCGAATCTTGCGATCGATCTGCGTTGCCATTTCTTCCGAGTATTCGGCTCCCTGCGGCATAAAGTCGCGTCCGAAGAACAGTTCGTTGTTGCCGCTCTCCAAGGCGACAGGTCCCAAGTCGGACATGCCGTAGCGCGTCACCATCCGCCGCGCCAAATCTGCGACCGTGCGAATGTCGCTCATGGCACCCAGCGTCACCTCATCGTGGCCGAAGATTTCTTCTTCAGCGGCGCGACCGCCCAGCGCGATCGTAATGAAGTCCAGAATCTCCGATCGACTTTCGATGTTGATGTCGTCATCGCTCGGCACAGGCTTGGCAAAGCCGCCCACGCCGCCCGATCTGGGGATGATCGTCACCTTGTCCAGCGGATCGCTGTGCGGCAAAACGGTCATCAGCAGCGCGTGGCCGATTTCGTGATAGGCCGTCAGGCGCTTTTTCTTGCTGTCCAGCAGCGGCGTCAGCTTCAGGCCGATCGTGATCCGATCGATCGCGTCGTCGATCTCTAGCGGCGTGACTTCTTCTTTGCGGCGGCGAGCCGTCAGAATGGCCGCTTCGTTCAGCATGTTTGCCAGATCTGCGCCTGAAAATCCGGGTGTACGCTGAGCGATCGCTTCGAGTGACACCCCCGACGACATCTTTTTGTTGCGAGCGTGGACTTGCAGAATTCCCAGTCGGCCTCGGAAGCTCGGCAGATCCACCATCACTTGGCGATCGAACCGACCGGGGCGCAGCAGCGCAGAATCGAGAACATCCGGGCGGTTCGTCGCCGCAATGATGATGATCCCTGTGTTGCCCTCAAAGCCATCCATTTCCGTCAGCAACTGGTTCAGGGTTTGTTCGCGCTCGTCGTTGCCGCCGCCGATGCCTGCGCCGCGCTGCCGACCGACCGCATCAATTTCATCAATGAAGATGATGCAGGGCGCGTTTTCTTTCGCTTTTTTGAACAGGTCGCGGACGCGAGACGCACCCACGCCGACGAACATCTCGACGAATTCCGAACCGCTAATCGAGAAGAAGGGGACTCCGGCTTCTCCAGCGATCGCTTTCGCCAGCAGGGTTTTACCCGTTCCCGGAGGTCCAACCAAGAGAACGCCTTTGGGAATCTTCGCGCCGACAGCCGTAAAGCGTTCCGGCTTTTTGAGGAACGTGACGACTTCTTGCAGTTCTTCCTTGGCTTCTTCGATTCCGGCTACGTCGTCAAACAAAACGCCCGTCTTGGCTTCCATTGAGAAGCGGGCGCGAGATTTGCCAAAGCTCATCGCCTGACCGGAACCTGCACTCGATCGCCGCAGCAGCAGCAGCAAACCCATAATCAAATGAAGGCCAAGAGCGCATGAGTCAGCAGCGACGTGACAATGCTGGTGTCTGCCGATCGCTGCACTTCAAGCTCAACGCTATTTTCTCGCGCCACTTCAATCAGTTCGTCGTTGTTGGTGGTGAACAGCACCACTTCTTTGGGCGGCGCAGATTCGGGCTGATTTTCAAGCTGGACTTGAGCCACGTTGCGCGTTGGGTCTACCTGGATGCGGCGGACTTGGCCTGCTTCCACACGCTCAATTAAATCGCTGTAGCTGAGCGTGTTTTGATTTTGGTTGGGCTGTTGTGCTAAGGCAGCAGGCGGAAGTAGCACGGTTTGCAGCATCATCCAGGCGATCGTGGCCGTCCCGGTGGCAGCCTGCACAAACGGCAAGCGGCGCGGCTTGGCCGAAAGGTCGATCGCTTGATTCTTCACCTGCTTGGTCATTTCGTCGCTCCAGCTTTCCAATCTAAGTGACTGCACAAAACGGACTGCACAAAACGGCGATTTTGATTCGCCCTACTTTTCCTAGTTTAACTTCGGAATTCGCTTGCTGTTTGGATGCATCACCCTTTACCTGATTAAGCAAAGTCATAACGAGTACGAGTTATGTTAAAGTGAAGAAAGTTAAAGGCCATTTCTTAGATTCAGTTTGACGAAGAATTTCACCCGGAGGCTCATTCAATGGTCAGATTCGTTGCGATCGGTGGCAGCTTACGACCCGATTCCTACACCTATCTCGCTCTACAGGTGGCTGCTCAGCGAGTAGAAGCATTGGGCGCAGAAGTCGAAATTTTAGATTTGCGATCGATGAATTTGCCGTTTTGTAATGGCGGTGACGACTATTCAGATCATCCCGATGTCGAACGGCTTCAGCGATCGGTGCGCGAAGCAGACGGCTTGATTTTGGCAACGCCCGAATATCACGGCAGCATCAGCGGTGTCCTCAAAAACGCTCTGGATTTGATGAGCTTTGAACAGTTAGAAGGGAAAGTTGTCGGATCCGTCAGCGTGTTGGGGGGCGAATCGAATAGCAATGCCCTCAACGACTTGCGAACGATCCTGCGCTGGGTTCATGCCTTTGTGATTCCCGAACAAGTGGCGGTCGGCAAGGCATGGCAAGCATTCGATGCCCATGATCAGCTCAAAGATGCCAAATTACAACAGCGTTTCGATATCTTTGCCCGCAGCTTGGTCGAACACACCGCTAAACTCAGAGGGATCCCGTACCGACAGCCTTTACTATTCGATGATTAGCGAGATTTGGGCGTAGATGCTGCGGATCCGTACCCAGCCTCGTCGCTAATCCCAACGACCTGCGATACAGTAAATGCAGTC
>JAAUTJ010000591.1 GCA_012031475.1 Leptolyngbyaceae cyanobacterium SM1_3_5
CGCGTCGATCCCGGTCGCGGTGATCTCCATCACGCTGTTCCGTCTCGGGTCGAAGTTCTTCGGAATGCGGCCGGCGACGGTTCTCGAGACAACATCGTTCAGACAGCGGGTTCGGCGGGGGAATCGATCGCGTTTGGGGTGGGGGGTTGCTTTTGGGCGACAAAGACGATCGGATAGACTGAGGCGGCGAAGATTCGGAGTTGGGAATAGTCGCGGATGGCGAGGAGCTGATTTTGGGCGAGGAGCGATCGCGCTGCTGCCGCATAATCGGCTGAGATCAATTTATTGGGGACGATCATGCTTGTCCGTCCGCCGGGGCGACAGAGGTTCAAGCCCTGCTCGATGAAGACGCAAAATAGATCCCAGTTGCCGCTGGCCGATCGATAGTGCTGGGTGCAGTAGCGTCGCCAGTCGGGACAGGTCAGCGTCATCCGCTCGGCATCAAGGTAGGGCGGATTGCCAATTACGGCGTCGTATTGGCGTTGTAGCAGCGGGGAGGACGGATGAATGACGGCATTGCCGGATTGCAGATTAGCGTCGAGGTTGGGAAATTGTGACGGTGCAGAACTTCCTTCGATCGCTTTCAGCAGCAGGGCAATTTGAGCGATCGTCACCGCTTTTGCATCAATATCAACGCCGTGAATGCAGCTTTTTAGTAAGTCGAATCGATCGCCCAAATCACCCGATCGATTGATTTTCAGCAGTTTTTCATAAGCTCGCAGCAGAAAAAATTCCACCGCCGCAGGCCGGATCAAGAATCGTCGGGGTTGGTTGGGTGATCGACTGATCGACGATGTAATCGGCAATGTCGATCGGCGTGTAGAAAACGCCTTGCGATCGCTGCTGATCCGGCGATTGCAGCAGTTCATAGACTTGAGCAAAGCGCTCGATCGAATCGGTTAAAGTTGCGAGGCGATCGAATAGTTTTGCCGAAAACAGCGGCGGATTCAGCCAGCTTTGCGGAATCGGCAGGTTGCGATCGCGCAGTTCTGCCAGCGAAGAAACAGCCTGATCTCGATCTTCTGGAGGTGAAATTAAGCCGCGCTGCTGAGCAAACTGCAAGCAAAGCAAACTGGGAATCAGCGAGGCAGAATCAGCATTTGGAGCAGCGATCGAAATCTCGTAGCGACAAGATTTGATCGTCTGCTTTAGCGTCATGCTGCGACGGGTTCGATGCAGGTTGGGCTGTCGTGTCGCGGATTGTTGACTTCCAGGCTGACCGGATAGTGCTGCATTCGATCGGCTTTAAAAGGCCGCAATAAGTGCTGTAAATCCGAGGAATTGCTGTCAGAATCAAGCCAGCGATCGTAATCTTCAGGATGAAGAATCACGGGCATTCGATCGTGAAATTCCGCCATTAATTCATTTGGATCGGTGGTGACGATCGTGCAGGAATTGATCTCGGTTCCGCTAGCGTCCTGCCAATGTTCCCACAGGCCAGCAAAGGCGAAAAGCTCACCTTCCCCGACGCGAAAATAAAACGGCTGCTTGCGTTTTTCGCGGCGTTGCCATTCAAAGAAACCGTCAGAAATGATGAGACAGCGACGACGCTTGAAGGCATTGCGAAAGGATGGCTTTTCCGCGATCGTTTCGGCTCGTGCATTGATCATTTTGTTGCCAATGCCCGGATCTTTTGCCCAGCTTGGAATTAAGCCCCAGTGCAAGAGTTGCAGTTCGCGATCCCGTTCCGCAAGCTCGCGATCGCTTTCGGCTTGCAAAACGGCGGGAACATTTTGCGTCGGGGCGATGTTGAAGCGCGGCGGCAAATTGGGGATCGCGCTGATGCCAAATGCTGCTGCGATCGCGTCTCCAGACTGACTCAGGGTATATCTGCCGCACATAACGCTTTGTTCAAAACAGGTTGCTCAAATGCTCAACATCAAATGCTCAACATCAGTTGTAGCCCAGATTCGGGTTTGGCATCCTCTGGCAAAGGTTCAGGTTCCGCCTGAATCGCTGGACAGTAGCGGGCATAGGCGCAGCGATCGCACTGCTCACCGGGAAAGGGAAGCCACTGGCGATCGTGCCGAAGTTGAACGGCCAATTCGCTAATCACGCTTTCCACCTGCCGCCGATGATCGGGCGTGACATCAAAGCTAATTTGCTCCCCGGTGCGTAAATACAGCAGCGTCAATCGCTTGAGTGCCTGCTGATAATGTTGTTCCAAAGCGAGGAAATAAAGGCCAATTTGCAGATCGATTTCGTCTTCTAAAATTGGCTCTGGATCTTTGGTGGATTTGTAATCAATCAGTTCGAGTCCGTCGTCCAGATAGTCGAGTCGATCGTATCGTCCAGACAAGACAAACTCTAGATTCTCGACACACAAACTGCCTTGAATTTTGCCTTCCACTGCAACAGGCTGACGCATCGCGCTTTTGCCAGAAATGAAGCTTTCGTAATAGCGCCGTAGAATGTTGCGCCCTTCGCTAATTTGATTCGGCGTCAAGTTCGTGGCCTGCTGCCCCCAGCAGTGTTCGATCCATTCGTAGCGGGGAATCGGGTCTTGGTAGTGCCATTCCTGATAGATTTGCGCCAAGGCTTGATGCAGCGAAGTTCCCAAGGCGGCAGAACTGAAGAAGGCCGCTCCCTGAACGCGCCGTTCGTAGCGAAAATAGTAGGCTTGCGGGCAGCGGTAGTAGGTTTGGAGTTTGGCGGCAGAGAGCGTGTAGGGCATAATTTTCTGACGGATTGGCAGCGACCAGCGCGACTGCTTCCGTTGATTATGACACTACATCTGTGATTTGAACAGGAGATTTTTGTAGACTGAACCCTAGATGTAGAGGGGTTGGGTGTCGGGTGTTGGCAAGAGGGGGCGATCGATCGACAACAGTGAGAGCGGCTTGCGTTGCTGAGACTTTGCTGGATGCTGAGGCTTGGCTGGATTGCGGCTGGGTTTATTGGCTGAGCCATGCGATCGCCTCGCGAATCCAATCCTCGGCATTCGCCATTTTCGACAAAGCGGTTTTCTGCCCAACAGAGCGAAGCGCCTGCGTAATTTCGCCGCTGGAGTAGCCCAAAGCAAGGAGCGTCATTTCGACATCTTCTTGGACGTTGGCAGCGGGGGCAGCGTCAGGGATTGAGGGAAGATCTGAGTGCGATCGCCATTCGGCCAGCTTCGTTTTCAGTTCAAGGGCGATGCGTTCAGCGGTTTTTGCGCCTACGCCGGGAGTCCGTGAAAGGAGACGAGTGTTGCTGATCACGATCGCCTGCACCAGTTCTTGCAAACCCAATGTATCCAACAGGGCGAGCGCCAACTGCGGCCCCACGCCGCTCACTGAAATCAGTTGCCGGAATAAATCGCGCTCCGAGGCAGACGCAAACCCAAACAGCGCCACTTGATCTTCCTTCACCTGCAAATGCGTAAATAGCTGCGCCGTTTCGTCCGCAGGCGGCAAATCCGCCATCGTTCGCCCCATAATCTGCACCTCATAGCCAATCTGATTCACCTCCAGCGTCAGGATAATTCGGCTATTCGTGACTTTTTGGACGCTGATGACTGTGCCTTTGAGGTAGCTGAGCATGGGCGATCGGGTGTCAGGTGTCGGATGTCGGATGTC
>JAAUTJ010000592.1 GCA_012031475.1 Leptolyngbyaceae cyanobacterium SM1_3_5
GGCCCTGAAATTGCCGCATGCGGGCGGACACAACCTGAATTTTGTGGGACCTCCGGGCAGCGGCAAGACCATGTTGGCGCGGCGCTTGCCGTCGATTCTGCCGCCGCTCACCTTTCAAGAGGCGCTCGAAGTGACGCAGATTTACTCAGTTGCGGGTCTGCTGAAAGACAAAGGGGCACTGGTGAGCGATCGCCCCTTTCGCAGTCCGCACCATTCCGCTTCTGGTCCCTCGCTGGTCGGCGGCGGCAGCTTTCCGCGTCCCGGTGAAATTTCGCTCGCTCACCGCGGGATTTTGTTTCTCGACGAGTTGACCGAGTTCAAGCGGGACGTACTCGAATTCCTCAGACAGCCGCTGGAAGATGGCTTCGTGTCGATCGCCCGTACCCGCCAGTCGGTTACATTTCCCGCTCAGTTTACTCTCGTTGCCAGCACGAATCCCTGTCCATGCGGCTATTTTGGCGACACCATTCAAGCCTGTAGCTGCACGGGGCAGGTGCGCGAACGCTATTGGGCGCGGTTGTCGGGGCCGCTGCTCGATCGCGTCGATCTGCAAGTGGCGGTGAATCGCCTCAAGCCGGAGGAAATTACCACTCAGCCGACGGGCGAAGCCTCGGATGTGGTGCGCGATCGCGTCCGGCAAGCTCGCGATCGTGCCCATCAGCGCTTCAAAAATAACGGGCTGCGCTGCAATGCCGATATGCAGAGCCGCCACCTGCGCCAGTGGTGTGCGCTGGACGACCAGACTCGTACCCTACTGGAAAATGCGATTCGTCGCCTCGGATTATCTGTGCGAGCGACCGATCGCATTCTCAAAGTGGCTCGCACGATCGCAGATCTGGCCGCAGTTGATGAAATTGGCTGCGCTCATGTGGCGGAAGCGGTGCAGTATCGCACGATCGATCGAATGCAGTAATTGCTGTTAAGGTCGCAGCCGAAATTCGTCGAACTTGACAACTGGTGAATCAGGCTGAGCCGGATCAAATCGATAGCTGCTAATCGTTCCAGCTGCGGTGTCAAAAATGCTAAAAGCGGTAATGTCGTTACTGGCGATGTAGGGTTGCGGTTTGCCGTTTTCAGTCAAAGGAGCGATCGATGGGATCACAGGCTCTAATCCATTCGGATCGCCCGTTGCCACATATTTTTCCTTGAAGCCTTGGGGAACAGGCCGACGCTTCTCACCTAAGAAAGCGCCATAAGTATTGCCAACATTTGAAGATTCCAAAAAGTGCATTCCTTTCGGACTGACGAAGCGATTCCACAAATGAGAATGACCGTAAAACACAAGCTGAACGCCTGCGGATTCGAGCAAAGGAGTGACATCTCGAATTAAAAAATCTTGCTCGATCGGATATTCATAGCGAATGTCTTGGATTTGTCCAGCGGAGTTGCGATTAATAATTTGAACTGGATTTGTGTAAGCTGGAACGATATTATCCCCCAAGGTGTGCGGCGGGTGATGAAACATGACAATTTTATACTTTGCCTGTCGAAATTCCGGGCTGTTCAGTTCCGCTTGCAGCCAGTTATATTGCGGTGAACCTTTCGCGATCGACTCAAAAACATGCTGACCATAGCCCCATTTTTCTGGCGAATTCAAGTCTTCTTTGCGTTCCTGATAGCGGCCTCGACGATCGAGAGCGCGTTCAGGAGTGCGCCAGATATTGCAGGCAAATAGCGACACTAATCGCACATCACCAAAGCTAGCGGCGTAATAGGAATTGGGAAGATTAAAGAGTTCTTGAACGCTGATCGTGTTGAACGATCGATCGGCTAATTCTTCTGGTGAAAGGGATGCAGCATTGGGGACTTTCGATCGCGGATGGGGATCGTTATATTGCTCATCCAATCCGGCTTCAGTTGAATAGCGTCCCATCACTTCATGATTGCCAACCGCAGCAAATAATGGAGCATTTTGAATGATTTCGCCGCCGCGATACTGCCCGCCGATCGGATGTTTGTAGTTTGCTCGTCCTTGCAGGCTGGGAAAAAATGCGCCGCCGCGATTGTCGTCAAACCATTCGGAAGCGCGATCGGGAATGTTGACCAAATCTCCTGCTAGGAAAACGGCGTCGATGCGATCGATCGTCTCCGTCACCTTTTGCAAATTCACGGGCGTTAAGGGCATCAGTTGATGATCGGAAGTCAGCAGAATTTTTAGTCCGGCATCGGCAGTAGGAGCGGGCGCGAGCGAAAAGGCTTTGCTGCGGATTCTGTTGCCGTTCTCGGCACTCAAAACTCGATAAGGAAGGCGTCCGCTAATGCCGCTGACGGTGGCTTCATGTCGCCAAATATTCCTTGCAACAGGCTTTTGATAAAGCTGATTTTCTTCCGTTTGGGAACCGACTTTCGATCGCCCATCTTCATACATTCGGCTTAGTTTGATCGTCGTGGCCGATGCAGTTTGCTCAAAGCGATCGCCAAACTCTACTGCATGACCGCTGCCTTCAAACTCGGTGAACCACACGACCTGAACCGAGTCGGCACTCGGCCACTGCAAAACGGATCGGTGAGCAGCGCTATCGACATTGATCCTCCTTGGATAGCAGAAAGCACAACGCGACCGATCGCCAGCAGCGTCAACGCAAACAGCGTGACGAACAGCAAAAAACCGTTGGAGCGGCGATCGATCTGACGCATGGAAATTTCGGTAGAGCTTGACTTGATTAAACTCGATCGAGGTGATGATTCGGTTAAACTTGGGCAAATTGCGGAGTCAGCCGCGCCAGAATTTGCTGGAGAACCATTGCCGCCCAGTCGATATCTTCGATCGAAGTGTCGCGTCCGATCGACAGGCGAATGCCGCATTTTGCCTGTCGATCGCTGTAGCCCATTGCCTGCAAAATTGGACTGGGAACCAGTTTGCCGCTGTGACAGGCTGATCCCGCACTGATGCCAATTCCTGCCAGATTCATCTGCCGGACGATCGCTTTGCCGCTGAGCTTTTCACCATCCGCACTGAGCAGACAAAAGCTGGCGTGATGCGGCAGGCGATGCAGTCGATCGCCCGTCGGCACAAGGTTGGGCACATCCGAGAGGAGATCGAACAGTCGATCGCGCAGTCCAATCAGGCGTGGCGTTTCGGCTGACAGTTCTTGCGCGGCCAGTTCCGCTGCTGTGCCAAATCCGGCGATGATCGGAACCGCTTGTGTACCCGATCGCAGCTTGAATTCTTGACCGCCGCCGCCCAGCAGGGGAACGAGGGAAACACCCGGACGCACGTACAGCGCTCCGGTTCCCTGCGGCCCATAGATTTTGTGGCTCGACAGCGAAAGCAGATCGACCGGGAGTTTTGCACATCGATCGCCAGTCGTCCCGCCACCTGAACCGCATCAACGTGGAAAAGTGCGCCGTGCGATCGAGCGATTTGGCCGAGGGCTTCGATCGGCTGAAGCGTCCCGACTTCGCTTTGTCCGTAGATGATCGAGACGAGAACGGTATTCGGCTGCAACGCGGCCTGCAAGTCCAGCGGATCGATCCGGCCTTGAGCGTTCACAGGCAGGCGCGTCACCTGCCAGCCTTCCTGCTCCAGCAGCTTGGCGGGTTCGGAAACGGCGAA